>CALKGI010000010.1 GCA_938085045.1 uncultured Alteromonadaceae bacterium | reverse complement strand
TTGATTAACAGCGATAAAGAAGTAAACGTTGTTATTCCTATGGCAGGGCTACAATGACTGTATTTCTGAAAAACCAAGAAACGTTCAAGGGAAAATTGAATCTTAATACAATTATTCCTAACTTAGATGATATTTTACTCAAGCACTCAATAAAGGTCTCTGAGGAGAATAGCTTTGATCCTGAAAATAGCTGTTTTGAAAGCGAGACGAAATACACGGTGATTATTAAAAAAGGCTCTTAAGATGAAGAAAAATAAAATGCTCTGAGCTTGAAGATAAATTGACTGTAAGGAGAGTAAAAACTTACCGTCAACCTTATAAATACACCATTTGCATTGCAGAACTTGCAATCATACCGTTATTAAGTGACCAATGCTCTCGGACTAAAGAAAAAAAGAGTTGAAGGCACTAACGCCCTGCGGTTGTTGGCCACCACAATTAAAGCCGAACGTGCTTCGCACAACCCTCTTTAATTGTGGCAGCTCTATTTTTATCGTTACCTACAACACCTAAAGCGTAGTAAAACGAACTCAACCAGCATGGTATGCTCCAGCTTTACCGTCTTCGTTTTCAGCTATTAGCAGCTGATGTAAATAAGTCTGTCGGACATAACTCGCACTTTGCCGCTGAATGGCTCGTTTGAAAAGAGCACTTGAACCGACCAACTCAACAGCAACCTCAGCCCTTGTAACAGCGGTGTAGAGCCAACTTTGGTCAATCAGGTTAGATTGGGTCAATGCAATGATCACTCGCTTGAATTGTGAACCTTGCGTTTTATGCACCGTCATACAATAGGCGCGGCGCAAAGTGTCAAACAACTTTTGGTCAAGGGTAATTTCTTTGCTTTCATCCTCCAATCTCACGATTCCCCAACCATCAATTGACGTTAACGTGCCAAGTGTGCCGTTCTGTACACCTGCCTCTGTATCATTTTTTGTAAAAATAATCTTATCGTTAAGTCTGAAGTCGGTTTTTTCAGCCACTGCATATTGTTGCTGATTGATGAACATTTTTTCGGCATCTGCATTCACCATATTTTGTGCTAGGTCATTAATGCTGGCGACCGTTGCATTGGTAGCAGCAATTATACGTGAATGTGAGGTATCGGCAGCAAGCAACCGTGAACAATAGCCATTGATATCACCCTCAGCTGTTTCATGAAAATGTATATTACCAAAATTCAGATTTGGTGGTATGACACCATTTTTGATGAGGTTGGAATATGTGTATATGCCAGTATTATCATGAAATCGTCTTGGTACCGTCAGCTCAACTACGGCAATTACGCCAGATTTGAGCATATCAGCCAATACCAAGCCACTGCCCACTGGTGGTAACTGGTTATGGTCGCCTACCAGCAAAAAGCGCACACTTGGGTGAACATGCGTAATGATCCGATACATCGTCGAAATATCGACCATAGAGGCTTCATCGATGACAATGACCGTTTTGCTTTCGTCATCAATAGGTGTCGATAGCAAGAACCTCGCAATGGTCGTTGATTGATAGTCGGTGCCTTCGAATAACCGCATTGCAGCACGACCGGACAAGGCCATAGGAAAAATGTCATAACCCAAATGGTGGTAGGTATTCAATATGCTTTTCAAGGTGACCGTTTTACCAGTACCTGCTGCACCACTCAGCACTGATACGTGGTTCTCAATGGCACTATAAACAGCTTCTATCTGCTTTTCTTCTAGCTTAAATGGGTTGTTATTGATCTGTTTGCTGGCAACGGTTTGCTCAACAGCAGTGACTAAACTGGCACAGTCTTTTAGACGGAGAAAACGTTTGGCCACAACCTTTTCCATGATTAACGATGGGGTATGATGATAACAACCATTGTGCCTATTCAAAACAAAGACTTTTGATTTATGTGAGACTTGCAATGCTTTTTTACACAACATCTCGTCATTATTGAATATTTTTAATACTCGCTTTTTTACATCGCCATGGTGCATCAATGTATGACCATGCCTTGCTGTGAACTTTTTAATTACACTGGCAACAACTGCAACCAGTCGCCGCGCATCGTCCGGTTTTATCGAGAATTCGTCTTGGGCCAGTTTGTCCGTTGCGGCGAGTGACAAGCCAAAGTTAACCAGCTCATATGGATTCTCTATGATGGCATCAACCGTATTTCTACCATGGTATTTAATCACTTTGCGACTGACTGAATGTTTGATGTTACGTTCAACAAACCACCGGGCAAACCGCAGGTTCGCGTATTTCTTGTAACCGGCAACGAGCGCAGTGATTGATTGTTCGCTCAAAACCTCGTCTAAACGCTCTGTTGTGCCATTGTTTAACATGCTGAAAATGCCGGTGCCAAACACCCGCCACAACTCTCTAGCCTTAGCATTACCTATGCCTTTAAAGTCAGGTTCTTCGGCGATGAATTTTATAAATGTCTCGCCTGTTGCTGGCAAATTCAGCTGTACAACTAATGGCTGGTCGAAAACAATCTTGGTGATAAATGCGCCGTTAATCTGGGTTTGTTCATGAACAAATTCGCCAGTAACAGTCAGGTGCTGTCCAATGCGAACGGGCGCTTCTAGCAGGTCTGTTGAACCTCTGACAAAAATCAGACTTTTAGCGCTGAATACTTTTTCAGAATCTCTCTGTAATGGCACACCGCCTACGGCAAAGAACTTTGGGTCATCGTTGTAAATAGAGGTTAGTCGCAGCGACGTTTTAACGGCCATTACAAGTCATCCTCATACAACTCTTCAACCACTTCCATGACCTCTGACAGCCGCTCGAATTTTTTCAATTTTGTTTTAAGGTCGATCACTTCCTTTTGCAACTGCGCTATCAAGCGTGTGTCAGCTGCGGCCCTTGATTTGTTTTGGTTATAGGTTGGCTCTTTATTGATTTGTTCACCTGGCATCGGTGCAATCCCGGCCTCTTGTAATTCTCTTTCAAGGTCTTCAATGACAAACACCAGCAATGCATTGGTGGTAACGGTTGATTTGGCACAACCCAATACCGCCATGATTTCGCTGCGTTTAACTTTTGAGCCATTGAGGATTTGCGTCCAAAAGTCGCGATCAAACTGGCCATCAACCTTGTGTGAATCAACCCAATTTTGGAATTCAGTCACATAGCGTTTGCTTTTTTCCTGATTACTTTCTTTGGCCATGCGTTACCTACCTCAATCCAAGTGTTTTCTTGGTGGCCAATGACATCTGGTCCAACACTTGTTGCAATACTTCTTTGACCTCCCGTTGCTTGTAATAGTCAACTTGTTCGCTTTTTTCCTTTACCACATCCAGCAATTCGGATTTTTGCTTTGCCCTCATACCTTTTCTTTTTAGCCGGGCCTCTTTCTTTTCTTTGAGGTCGCTGTTCACTGTTTCAAGATATTCTGAAAGGGCCTTTGAATAGGCCGATGCGCTGAAAAGGGCTTGCCGGGTTATGCCAACCTTTTCGGCGACTTCACTTTTACCGACCAGAAATACTTTGCTGGTACGGTATGCCGTTTTAAGCCCATTTTCTTTGATGTAACCATACTTAATTAGTTTGATTTCATTAATCGCTTCGTATGCCTTGAGTGTTGCGTTCTTACTGCTGACCCAGGCAGGCAACGCATCAGATTGAGCATCCTCGCTCTCATCGTTTAACAGGTCAAAAATATCACTCATTGCTCTACGCTCGCTAATGCACTTTGTAAGTGGTTAATATACTTCTGGTTTTGTTGTGTTTTGGTGTTTCTGTCGAGTGTTTTTAACTCTTTTAAAGCGTTGGAAACCGTGCTTTTGGCTTCTTGTTTGAATATGTCTGGCAATTCTTGGATTTGCAGCGTTTGCACATGATTTTCAATGCCGAGCATAATGCCGGTTACATGACTTTTCTCAATTAGGTTGTTGGTGCAGCCTATGCAAAATGACGGTGAAGCGTTATGCCGTTGTGGGATGCCATCGACTGAGCACTTTGCCCGGTGTTGGTTGCGCGATTTGAGGATGCAATAGCCCCAGGAGTTTGACTTTATATCGGTAATTTCGAGGTTGGTAAATTGTTCGACTTGCTCACCCAATTCATCTAAGGATGTTACCGTTGTCAGCCTGCCGACTTTGGTGAGATAAGCATCCATTCGCCCGGCATATTCGCGGTTTTCTTGTTGTTGCGACAATAGATGATGCTTTACAATCGAATTGATCACTTGCCGCTTTGCAGTGTCTGTGATGTTACGCATATCTTTGTCGCGCAGATAGCGCATAAAATACGCTTCGCTCAAATGCTTAAAGTTACTGCGAATAAACCAGCCAACATCACCACTATATCGTCGAAAAACAGCCTCAGCCCACATATGTCGAAACGCATGAGGGGTTGGATAAGCACAATCATTTACCAGCGCACTCCCCACCAACTTAACAATGTCTATTGGCAAGTCTTTGGCGGTCTTTGCATTTAGTCCATGCAGATAATCTTTTATATCTTCCCCGAGATATTCATCCCACACCACTTTGCGTTCATCTGGCAGGCTGCCTTTGAGATAAGCGTAGACACTATCTTTATTCATGGCATTTTCTTCTCGTGTGTTTGCAATACCACGGGCCAGTATACGAGGTAATTCATTTTCCACTTTTTCCATCACATGCCGTAGCTGTGTGATCGCTGCACTCGGTCGGTACTTTTCGTTTAACCGTTTGAGTTCGGGCACTTGCTCTTTTAGAGTGGCGTTACCAGCCGTTAATGTATCAAGTTGTCGCAACTCCACAAAAGGGGCGTAATTTTGCACAAAATTCTGCCACAACTGCTCAACGCGAAATTTGATTCTGTTATGTGAAGTATTTTTGTGCTTGCTGTCTTTTTTCCCATTGTAAAAATAAAGGCAAGGCAAGGTACTGTCTTGCCCCAGCCAATCATGCAGTTGCATCGCAAGAATATAAGCGAATTGGCTGATTTCCCGTTCAATTTTGGTACTACCATGAGTTTTCGGCACAACCCAATTGACATGAAAACGTAGCGGTCTAAATGCCGCGTCCAACGTATCTCTATTGACTTTCACGTCAATAGCTTGCCACGGAAAACCAAATTCAGAACTTCGCCAACCAGTTAAAGCAACAAACTGGGTAACACCAGCAGCTTCAACATAACTGAGTAGTAGATTGCACTCGTAGTGTGAGGCTCTGACATTTCTTCTGTGCACCCCGAGCGCTTTATAAAAACGTTTTGACAAGTCAGGTACATCCATGGTTGTAAGTAAGTCCGCTAAAACTTTTGTTTTTGCAGCTTGCAGCTGCTTATACGTGATCGCTTTTTTAGTTTTATCCGTATAGTAAAGCGCTGGTGATAAGTTTTGCAATAATGTGTTTACGTCAACATTTACATTCTTGGTTTCGGCCAACAAAAGGGCACGTAAGAACTCTGTGGTATTCTGGTTTTGCATTAGAGATAAAGCCACTGTCAAGCGTTTTAGGCCCTCTTCAGTATACAATAAATACTCAGCAGCAATATTTTTATAGTTCGCCTCAAAGCAATTCAATATTGATGCCCGAAATGCCGCAAGTCTTTTCCCCAAGTAACGGTTTGGCTTCGCAATACCACTTTGCTCCCTTATTCGAGCGTACGTATCAACCCTTTCCAATTCTTCGCTTTCCGTACCTGATAAGATAGCGTTCGATATAGTGGCCGCTAGGCTGCACCATTTCAATCCGAATTGGTGCAGCACTACTGGTGCATCGTTCTGTGTCATAACAATGGCTCTTGCACACAAGTATTGGTTTTCAAACAGGGTGGCTACATGCTCAACATAATAACGCCCCACATCAAGTGTCAGAAAGTTAAAACTACCTCCCTCAACATAATCAGCCAAGCTCATATTCGTAACGTTGCTGACAGCAGCAGCCAGCGCTTTTGTTCGCTGTTTGTATGTCGTGTGTTCAATCACCATATCGCTTAAACCGATGTTAACCAACGTAATACATAATCGGTTAACATCGAAAGTACCAAATACAGACCCGTAACTTAAGGCGCTTAACCTTTGTCTTGTGCCTACTCTACTCACTTCAGTCAGCAGCATCCAACTGAATAAGGCTGGTAAATTAGCAGCATCAACTCGTCGTATGTCATTACAGCTAAGAAAAGCAAACACCTGTGCCAACCCTTTGTATATTCTTATCACGCCGCTATTGGAATTCCATGTGTGCAGATCAAGTAATAGCACTTTAGCCAATTCAACGGTTGTCAAATAGACACTTTGGTTATCAAATGTAGCCAAAAAATAGTCGCCAAATTTAACATGTGGTTCATCAAACAAATTGAAATCTAAGCTGGTAACCGCCTTTTTTCCACGGTTGTAGTTAGTCAGTTCCCATATATCCGCCTCGAAGGAAGTACCTTTTTCTGTAATCTTTGAGGCTAACTTATCTTGATAAACGGTGAATAATTTACTATGTATGAAAGACAGCTTTGTACTAGCTCCCATGAGTATTACCCTCTTATTTCATTTTCAAACAACGGTGGCAGCTTGTGTTGTAACTTCGCATACTGGACATTACCCTCTTTACGAATTTTGGCGCTGAATTTTTTCTGTAATACCCAATCCATCCATTCCGCCATCGGTAAAACCGTTCTTTCTAGAAACAACGGGTTATTAGCCAACAGCAATTTATATTTTGCTTCAGTTTGCGCGATATAGTTATTGAACAATACAACCGTTGTGGTAGCTTCAACGACCAACAAGGCGTCCGGCAAATGCTCATCAAATTCGTCATCATTCTTTCTTTGCATAATACCTATGCTGTTGATTTTACCTTTTGTGTTCGTAACAGTTTCAGTCCGTATTTGCATATCTTTAATACGGTTTTCTTTGTCTTGGATAAACAACTCAAACGAGGGCGAATAGATATTTTCACGAATATCATTCATCACCAAACAGGTGATTCTACCGTGATTATTGACCCATTCTTCGTTTTCTGGTGTGAGGTAAGACAACTTTTCGGTTTCGTTTGCGTGAGAGTTCAGATTAACCAAGTGCCCATCGCGATAACGGTCAGACTTGGCATGTACAGCTGAGTTTTTGATTAATGCCCCTCCAAACCAATCAACTGGCAAGGCATTTTTGACAGTTGCTCGATAGTGTTCAAGTGTTTTGTCCTCACCTGACTTTAATTGTTTGTTTTTCCATATTCCAAATGCTTCCCCCCCATTTTTTAAAATGGCGAGTACAGCTTCATAAAACACTGGGCTTGCTGCATTTGCGTCTAAGTTGCTACGTATTGCTGTTTCTATACTTGATTTTTCTATCATGCAGAACATACGACCGATATGGGTATTGGGAAAAAGTGACAACCTGCCAACAGCCACTTTTTTGTGTGTGAGCAGTGGACCTTGTTCGCCCTTTCGCCTTTGTAAAAAAGCCAATATTGCACGACCTTCAATACTTGCTGCCGATATAAGATCTGTATCCTTAAACTCCTTGGCCCTTGTCTTGAAATAGTCACATTGTATGTCAATGACTCGATTGCCAGCCTTCAAAAATCGGAAATCGTTATAAGTTAGCTTTTTCGCGTCACTGGGTTGAACACAAAGCCAACACATAAGCCACCAAAAACAAAGCTGTTCGACGTAAGATGACGGAAAGAGCGGTATGTGCTTGCCGTTGGCCTGTTTGGCTGTAACGTGTCGCACAATGCCCTCTATGGTTTCAATTTCAAAGATATAACCAGTACGTACTAATGCCCTCTTTTTTCCAACCATCCTGCAATGAGAAACAATTCCCTTACCATTGTTAAGCCGCTTTTTATTTTCGTTTATATTTTCTTTATCGCTCAAGTCAAATAACATGAAGCGTGAAAGTTCATTTTCACATGTATTTGCTTTCACTGTACAAAATGTATTGAGATAGCGTGCGTTTTTATGGTACTCCACCAACTTAGGTTCTTTCTCTGAGATGTCGGGCGTAATATCATCGAGCGTTATATTACGTGAAATACAGCTCGCAGCAATGCCATCCAATACTTTCTGCATACCGAGCAGTATAGTGGCAATAGTCACGGAGAATGATTTCATCAGTCGCTTTGGCGAAGCAATACGGGCATATAACTCTTTGCTCAAATGTGGCCGTAACCAAACCACTTCCTCGAACCAATTCGTTAATGTGGCTTGCTCTTTAACCCCTTTGGGCACGAGTTTGGTATTGTTTATCACGGTATCGAGATACATATGTTCCATTTGATTCAAATCTTTGAGTGTCAATCTACCCACTTTGAGGCATTGCAATGCGTATTGCGCCAATGTGGACTGCGGTTTTATGCCGCTATCAACGCGAAACGTTTCAAAATCTTTGATAATTAGAACACGATTTGATGCAGTAGGAGTATGAGTGTTGAGCCACATAACATAAATAGGTAACATGGCTGCTAATGTTACTATAGTGGATTTGCTATAGTTTTCAGGGTGGTGATATACGTCATAATATCCGGCTGCTAAACATTTGAAAACAAGTTGTATATCAGGGTTGTCATTTGTACACTCGATAACCCTTGCCTTACTCTTCACTGTTGCAGCCAGCTTAATGATCCTACTATCGGCATTCAAAACAATTGGTTGGTTTTTATCATCCTTTTTCATCGCACTAAAAAATGCTTGCTCGACATCGTCTTGCTCTAGCGTTGCTTGGTCTACTAGTGTGTTCATCGTATTTACATCCCCTCTAATGCTTGCATTTCTCTCACAGCCCGGATATATAGCTGGGTTACTTGGTTTCTTGCTCTCGGGTCCTCCATTTTGTGCCCCATGAGCTTTGCAACTGTAATGATGGCTGCTGAACCAGCAGTGATCGTATCTACACCCTGATCACCCAAAAGCTCATAAAACACGTTGGTCCCAAAAGTATGTCGGCAATGGTGATATGAATTATGCTCGTGAATAGAAAAATCGCAGTCGTCCTGTTGCAGCTTTGCAAGTAGCTCCTTCTTTCGGGCAAGGAAGACTTCGCTTGCTGTGTTTGTATTAATAGGCAGGCCTAGTCCTTTGCTATCGGTTTTGAGGAAAAAAACATCGGATTCAGACTCTGGTCTTTCGATCGCATAGTACTCATACAATCTCGCCAAAAGATCACGATCCAAGTGGATTTTCCGTGATCGACCAGTGCCACCTAGTCCAGTTCGTTTCACGTAATTGCCTGCAAGAAAATAATCGAACGTTGTTTTTGACTCATCCTCCTGCATTTCAAGGAACAATGACCTTAGTCCTTTATGGGTAGTCTTCCCGTAGGAGAAATCATTTAACAACAAACCACAGTTCTCTTTTGACCGTAAACCAACTTCCCACCCCATCCTGAGCAATAATTCATCTCTAAGGTTGTTGCACACATTTACTAATGCAGACCGTGTTTTAAGGGTAAGATATTTAACTGCTCTTTTGCGGAGTGTATTTTTGGCAGCCGTATCTCTGTAGTTTTTGTAGATTCGAAGGCTTTTTACCTTTGCGACACCGATATGTGCTAGGTAGTTGTAATAAGCACTCAAAGCGCCAACCGCCTGTGCTGCACTTTGCTGGCCTTTGCTTTGTGCATCAATTAACTCTTCATTAATGTAACCATTAATAAACTCATCCGGTGCCGCTTCATGCATATGTATATTGGGTGCGTTCGTATGCTCTTTAGCAAACTTTTCGCAATAGTCGAGGTAACGTTTAAGGTGCGACATATATTGTGAAAAAGTCACCTCACTGATTTCAGACAAAACCAATCGGGTAACAATTTTTTGTGAAGTTTCAGATTTTTCGTCGATAGCCTTATAAATCTGCAAGCACTTGGAGGTGAACATTGAAAAGAAAGTTGGAAGCAGTATAGGTACCTCACCGTCATCCAAAAAAACATCGAACTTTTCAAGTTTAATTCCATCATGATCAAAATCATTGATTTCAATTTTATCCATCTTGGAAGCCTTTCTTTTTAAGTTGATTTTATACTACTCCGCATAATTACAAATAACAAGAAAAACTTACAGTTTTTGTTTTTTTTTACGACCCCCAACAATCTTTTCATCGGTGCCTTGGTGCTGGCAACTGCGCTGCAATTAACCACCATTGCCAACCTTAATGCCAAGGTAGTTGAGCAACAAAAACAAGTGAAAGGTATCAGTGCGTTCAATCAAACTTTACAACAAAAACTGTTGTCGATGAAAACCGAACAGCGTGATGCAGTTTATCGCCAATCAATGGCGAATCTGGCACAAGCAAAGCAGAACCAACATTTGACTGCGCTAAACCTCAATAAGAACAAACGAGGGTAAAACAGCGGGCATAAGCCCGCGCGATGATTATAAATGAATTAATAGTAATGACTGCGCATAGCAACTTGGTTCATGTGAATGAACTCACCCTTTGCGCCAGAATCATGTGAAACATCTTCTACAGACATCACCAAATGCAACTCTTCATTTTCGTTGAAGAAAAATGCGATATTTTCTATTTGCTGCACACGCTTCATACCATTGGTGATTTTAGTATTCACCACAGTTAGATTACTGAAGTCTTTACGGTCAATCATGCGGCACAAATAATTATGTTCGTTTTTAGAGCGGTAATTCTTCTTGAAAAATAGGCACGTCTGTTTTGGACTCATGCCCGCAATGAAACCGCCACCCAATTTTACCACTTCGGTTTTTATCTCTTGTTGAGGTGCTTGTTCGGGTGCATCTGCTGCGATTGCACCAAAACTGAACATGGCCGATGTCATTGTCATCGCTATAGCAGCTGCAATTGATTTTGTGTTGAATAATGTTTTCATGGTGAGTCTCCTGAAATTTAATAAATTGAGTTATCCGTATATACGTAACCCCGTTACTTCCTATAAACAGTATTAATCGTGTAATGACTGCTTGTTGTGTCGTTTGACAGTGAAGCTATTTTAATCAAAAAACGCTCAATAATGCCTTCAGATAACGGACAATATGCTCTGAAAAGCGGACTTTTTGTAAAAAAAGGGAGAAAACGGCCTAAAAATGATGTTTTTTCACAGATTGAATGAGCAAAGAAGATCCTAGAGAACCCAACTTACATAAAAAGTGTATAGATATGCGAATTAAGGATATTAATTCACATAAAAACCCACATTTGATATTTTTATATAAAAAAAGTGAATTTATATTTGACCTTGGATAATATCCATGTAATTCTAGCCCCATCAGATTAAAAGCAGGCAAAGTGATCTCAATATGTTCAATGACTTACACAGCACTTCACATAATGACATGATCATTCGCCGTCGTCGTACCTGCTTAGCTGGGTGCGATGGTTATTAACTTATTTAAATAACCATCAAATAAACCCAGCCACTGCGCTGGGTTTTTTTATGTCCATGGATGGACTGTATCCTAAAAATGCCGGGAGCAATTTTTTAGGGTATGTCCATGGATGGACGGGCAGATGGCGTGCTCCAGGCACAATCTGCATTTCCACCATCCGTGGTGGTCTATCCTAAAAATGCCGGGAGCAATTTTTTAGGGTATGTCCATGGATGGACGGGCAGATGGCGTGCTCCAGGCACAATCTGCATTTCCACCATCCATGGTGGTCTATCCTAAAAATGCCGGGAGCAATTTTTTAGGGTATGTCCAAATGAATAATTTTTACGGGAATAGATAACATGAAACACTTTATAACAACCGCAGACTACAGCCAAAGCGAACTGCAAACCATGCTCGATATGGCAGATGAATTTAAACAAGGGGCCACCAGCGAAGCGTTAAAAAACAAATCGGTCGCTCTGTTGTTTTTCAATCCGAGCCTGCGTACCCGTACATCATTTGAATTGGGCACTTGGCAAATGGGCGGTCATGCCGTGGTATTAGAGCCGGGAAAAAGTGCATGGCCACTGTCTTTTGAATTTGGTGAGAAAATGGACGGCGTTGCCGAAGAACATGTTATTGAAGCGGCCAAAGTGCTTTCAAGGTTTTGCGACCTTATTTGCATCAGGGCCTTTCCAAAATTCGAAAACTGGCAAGACGACAGAAAAGACAAAGTCATCAAAGCCTTTGCCCAATATTCCACTGTGCCGGTGATTAATATGGAAACCATCACTCATCCTTGTCAAGAATTGGCGCATATGCAGGCTATCAGCCAGCACATTGGCAAACCGCAAAAGAAAAAATACGTGCTTACTTGGTCTTATCACCCTAAGCCGCTCAACACCGCCGTTGCTAATTCATCACTGTTAATTGCCACCAAGTTCGGCATGGATGTCACTTTGCTATGTCCTAATGAGCGTTTTTTGCTAGATGACAGATATATGGGGCTGGCCAAGCAAAACGCCGAACAAAATGGCGGCAGCTTCAACTACACCCACGACATTGACGAAGCCTACGAAGGCGCCGAAATTATTTATGCCAAGAGCTGGGGCGCATTGCCTTACTTTGGCAAATGGGACGAAGAAAAGATCATTAGAGACCAATACCAACACTTTATGGTCGACGAACAAAAGATGGCCAAAACAAATAACGGCAAATTCTCTCATTGCCTACCCATGAGACGAAACATGATTGCCAGCGATGGCGTGATGGATTCGAATTATTGTATCGCCATCGACGAAGCCGAAAACCGTTTGCATGTGCAAAAAGCCATCATGACTCAGTTAATAAATCAGTAAACCAGAACTTAACAAAACAAAGAAAATGCAAATCAGGACTCACAATATGAATGCGAACCAACCTTCACAAATAAAAGCTCAGCAATTGGCTGAACAGCAAGACACTCAAGTTGTATTGGCTTTTTCTGGCGGACTCGACACCAGCTTTTGCGTACCTTACCTAATTGAACAGGGTTATCAGGTCACCACTTTGTTTGTTGATTCAGGCGGCGTAGACGAGCAAGAAAAACAAACCATTAAACAACGTGCACTAGAACTTGGCGCAGTAGAGCATAAAGAAGTGAGTATTGCCGAGCAATTGTGGCAAAAAGTGATCACCCCTCTTATATACAGCGGACATTGGTACCAACAGCAATATCCATTGCTTTGTTCAGACCGCTATTTAATTGTTGAAGCGGCGCTAAAAGTTTGTAATGAACTGGGCACCAAAAACTTTGCGCACGGTTGCACAGGCATGGGCAACGATCAGGTTCGATTTGATATGACTGTCCATTGCCTCGGCGATTACACCGTATTATCGCCGATTCGAGAAATTCAAAAACTCACCAGCGCAGTCAGAGACTACGAGAAGCAATACTTACTCGACAAGGGCTTTTCGGTCGATGACAAAGTTAGCCAATACTCCATTAACGAAAATCTGCTAGGCGCGACAATTTCTGGCTCTGAGATTGACCAATGGCAACAACCTGACGATGCCAGCTTTGTATTAACCAAACCACCAGCACAGCCACGCGCTGGCACCGAACAGCTAAAACTGACATTCGAACAAGGCAAATTGGTTGCCTTAAACGGCGATACCCTCAACGAAAATTACACTGGCGAGCACGTTATGCAGCAGCTTAACCAGCTGGTTGGCAGTTTTGGCGTAGGCCGAGGTATTTATACCGGCGATACTACCATTGGTTTAAAAGGTAGAATTGTTTTTGAAGCCCCGGCAATTGCAGCGCTCAATGCCGCTCATACAGCACTAGAGCAAGCGGTTTTGTCTAAAGCACAAAATCGTTTTAAAGCCACAGTTGCCGAGAAATGGACTGAATTGGTTTACGAAGGCTTTTTCTACGAGCCACTAAAACATGATCTAGAAGCGTTTTTGGTTTCATCTCAAACACAAGTAACTGGCACCGTTACGTTACTTCTCAGCCAAGGACAGTTACATGCAGTGGCCGTGGAGTCAGACAACATTTTAAAAGACAAAGGTTCTGTTTATGCTCAATCTGCCTCTTGGAATATTGAAGAAGCCCTTGGCTTTATCAAATTATTTGGCAAGTCATCAACCTTGGCTGCTGGCCAGTTATTGTCGCAGTCAGAGCACAAGTAATTAAGGAGTACAGCCATGAGCCAGTTAACGCCAGTGAGCCAATCAATCGTCAGTCATTTAAAAGCCCTTTGTAGCTTCGACAGCCAAAATCCGCCAAGAGCAATAACGGCAGACAGCGACATTTTTGTCTATCTCAAAGACCACTTACCGGGTTTTGAATTTCAAATGCTCGACGCAGGTGAAGGTTGTATTAGTTTGCTGGCCAAACGTGGCAATCCCGAATTATTGTTTAATTTTCATATCGACACCGTGCCAATCGCACCGGGTTGGAACACCGACCCGTTCGAATTAATAGTCGATGACAAAAAAGTAACAGCATTGGGTGCCTGCGACATTAAAGGCGCATCGGCCTGTATGCTATCAGCAGCGTCTAAACACAAGGGCGATGTAGCGCTGTTGTTTTCGTCTGACGAAGAGCATGGTTCAAGCGCGGCCATCAAGCAGTTTTTGTCTACCGAACATGGTTTTACCAAGGTAATTGTGGCAGAGCCCACAATGGCGAAAGCAGTATTGGGCCACCGAGGCATACAATCGGCATTTGCCACATTTGACGGCATAAGTGGCCACGCATCTGAAGCTAGAGCATTTTCTGACAGTGCCATTCATAAAGCAGGCAAATGGATGAGCACGGCATTAGACTGGGTAGAGCAGCAAACTCACACCTTCGATACTTTGCAAGGTTTGCCGTTTAACATTGGCAAAATTCAAGGCGGTATTAAAGGCAATATGATTGCGGCCAATTGCGAACTAGCATTCGGTTTTAGGCCAATGCCGGGTCAAGATTCTGCTGCCATGCTTGAAGAATTGAAGCAGCTAAGCCCAGCAGATCTCACCATTAAGGGCGGATTCATGGGCCCTACACTGCCTGCGGCAAATCAAGATTTTGAACGCGCTATCGACAACGCCCATTCTTTGGTTGGCGCTTGTGCATTACCGGTGGGTCCGCCAGTTAGCTTTTGGACAGAAGCCGCTTTATTCTCCCAAGCAGGTTTAACCGCCGTAGTATTTGGCCCGGGAGATATCGCTCAGGCTCACACAGCCAACGAATGGGTTTTGATTGAACAATTGGAAAAAGTAGAGCAACACTATTGTCAGATTTTAAAAAGCTGCCAAATATTAGGAAATAAGTAATGACGAGCCTTCAGCAAAAAAAAAATAGCCAGTCAAAAATAAAAGACACCATTATTCAACTGCTCTCCAATCTGGCCAATCCCCAAGAGATTGACCAATACATGAAGCGCTTCGTTAATGCCGGACAGTCACACTTTGCTGTGATAAAAGTCGGCGGTGCGGTGCTTGATAACGATTTAGACAACTTGTGTTCGTCGCTGGCCTTTTTAGAGCAAATAGGATTATTCCCAATTGTTGTTCACGGTGCAGGCCCACAGCTGAGTAAAAACCTTGAAGCCGAAGGCATTGAGAGCACGTTCATCGAAGGGCAAAGGATCACCACGCCAAAAGTATTAAAGGTCGCCAAAAAGACCTTTATTCAGCAAAACCTTAAGTTATCTAACAAGTTACAGGCAATGGGCGTGAAAACCGCGTCTATTACCTCTGGCGTGTTTGGCGCCAAAAAAACAGCTGACAACGATTTAGGGTTTGTCGGCGAAGTCACCAGTATTGACCTAAGCCCGATAGAAACTGCAATCAACAACGGTGCCATTCCCATACTGTCATCATTGGCCGAAACCGAGTCAGGCCAAAGCCTAAATGTGAATGCCGATATCGCCACTAACCAATTGGCCATCACCTTAAAGCCTTACAAAATCATCTTTTTGACCGAAACCGGTGGTTTACTCAATGAAAATGGCAAAATAATCTCGACTGTCAACTTGGTCACCGACCATGATGATTTAATGAAGCAAGATTGGTTGCACGGCGGCATGAAGCTTAAAATCAAGCAGGTGTCTGACATTTTAGAACAACTGCCTGCAACCGCATCAGTGTCTATCACCAAACCCATTAACTTGGCCAAAGAACTGTTCACCCACAAAGGCTCGGGCACCTTGCTCAGAAAAGGCGAATCGATAATCGCACATGATTGCGCCAAAACCATCAACACTGACCGCTTAGCTCACTTGCTAGAATCAAGCTTCGGTAAAGTGCTCGACAGCAATTACTTTAACCAAGTTGGCATTCACAAAGCCTACGTAACCAACTGCTATCGTGCTGCTGCATTGGTCACACAACCCGAAGAAGTTGCCTTTTTAGACAAGTTTGTGGTCGCCGAAGAAGCCAAAGGCGAAGGGCTAGGTAAAACCGTGTGGGCCAAACTCAAGCAAGAAAACCCTAAACTGTTTTGGCGCTGCAAACCGGGTAACCAAATCAACGGGTTTTACTTCAAAAACTCCGATGGCTGCTATAAAACGCCCGAGTGGACGGTGTTTTGGTATGGCCTGAGCGACTTTAAACAAATTGAACAGTGCGTCGACTTCGCTCTGAACAAACCATCGACTTTGAATTAGGGATAAGCAATGAACAGTCTTTCACACAAATACAGTTTGGGCATTGTTGGTGGCCGAGGTTATGTCGGTAAAGAGTTGCTGACGCTGCTCGCCAATCACCCCAATATCGACGTAACGTGGATAAGCTCTCGACAATTAGTTGGTCAATCTTCGCATACGTTAGCAAACGGACTAAATGATTTTGAAATTGAAAACCTCACCCCAGCACAGGTCGGTGACAGGCAAACCGATATCATTGTACTGGCCTTGCCCAATGGTTTAGCAGCTGACTTTGTTGAGGCATTGAATACCAACCCAGTCACGCAAGTGATTATCGATTTGTCGGCTGATTATCGTTTTGACGACAGTTGGACTTATTCATTGCCAGAATTAGATGGCCTTACATCAAAGACTTTTGAACCACTTAAGCCTGTCAAAATTAGCAACCCCGGTTGTTACGCCACAGCAATGCAATTGGCGTTGGCCCCAGTCAAAGGTTTGCTAAACGCCAGACCTAATTGCTTTGGTGTTTCGGGCTTTTCTGGTGCAGGCACCAAACCCAGCCCTAACAACGATCCGGCTAACCTAAAAGACAACCTCATCGGTTACGGCCTGATAGAACACTTGCACGAAAAAGAAGTGAGCGTTCGCTTGCAACAACCCGTTTCGTTTTCGCCCCATGTTGCCGAATTCTTTCGGGGCATTAACATGACCGTTCAGGTTGAATTCGAACAACCGCAAACCTTTGAGGGTTTATATCAGTTGTTTGAAGACTTTTACGCAGACAGCCCCGTTGTTATCTGCCAACAAACCATTCCAACCGTCACCGCAGTGGTCAACACACCCAACTGCCTGATTGGCGGGTTTAGCGTCAGTGAAGATGGCAAGCGTGCCACGATTATTAGCTGCTTAGATAACCTGAGCAAAGGCGCCGCCAGTCAGGCTCTGCAGAATATCAACATCGCGCTAAATTTAGACTCAACAACATCGATTTACAGTGAAAAGAACACCCTAGGAGAAGCATCATGACAGCCCCCATTTGGCAAAAGAACAGCAAAGCCACCATCGACGAAACCATCATGGATTTTATGGCGGGTGAAGACATTATTCTCGACCGACAACTCATAGGTTACGACATTCAAGCCAGCAAGGCCCACGTTAAAGGCCTTGAATCTATTGATATTTTAAAGCCAGATGAGGCAAAGCAACTGGCCACGCAGCTCGATGCATTGCAAACGGCATTAGACGAAAAAACGTTTATTCTTGACGAAAGGTTTGAAGATTGTCACTCGGCCATCGAATCTTACTTGGTCGAAAACCTTGGTGAACTGGGTAAAAAAGTGCACACCGGACGCTCTAGAAACGATCAGGTTTTAGTGGCCACAAGGCTCTACCTTAAAGACTCACTAAAGAGCGCCATTGAATACGCCAAAGAATCAGCCGATGCTTGTTTAAAACAAGCAAGCGAGACCCAAGAAATCCCAATGCCCGGTTACACTCATATGCAAAGAGCAGTGCCATCAAGCTGCGGCATGTGGTTTGGCGGATTCGCCGAGGCGATGATTGACAACCTAATGAGCCTCAATTCGACCTTGGCACTAATCGACTCCAACCCGCTAGGCACAGCGGCTGGATATGGTGTGAACCTGCCACTGGACAGAACCTTGACCACCAAAGAATTAGGATTTGCCCGAATGCAAATCAACCCCATTTACGCCCAAAACAGCCGAGGTAAATACGAACTGGCTGTTCTCAACGCATTGTCGCAATGCTTGCTGGATATCAGGCGTTATTGCTGGGACTTATCGTTATTTACCACCCAAGAATTTGATTTTGTCAGCCTGCCCGACGAAATGACCACTGGCAGCTCAATCATGCCAAACAAACGAAACCCCGATTTGGTCGAACTCATGCGAGCGGCCTACGCCACAGTGCAATCGGCCACGGTAGAGCTACAAACCTTAATATCACTACCCTCGGGCTATCAACGAGACCTGCAATTCACCAAAGGACCGTTGCTACGAGCCGTGAAAAAATCACTGCAAACCCTAATGTTGTTTCCGCAGCTGGTTGAAGGCACAAAATTTAAAGCCAAAAAGCTCAGTGAAGCGATTGATACACCAATGTACGCCACCGACTTTGCGGTAGAACTAAGCGCACGCGGTATGCCGTTCAGAGATGCTTATCAGCAAGTCGTTGAAAGATATGACGAATTGCACGACAGAACGCCCGAGCAAAGCGTTGAAAAACGAGTTTCTCCCGGCGGTTGTGCTGACCTACACCTTTGTTGTTTGAAAAACCGATTGGGTAAGATGTCTTAACCTCATCGCGGGGTAATAATACATGAGTAATTATTACCCCAAAATAATGCCTACCAGCTTTTAGCCGTGAACATTATCTGTTCATTTTGCCCCCATTTTTCCAGCCATTCCAACCAATCACAACTATAATCAAGTGAATTACAGGCACAAAGGAAAACCCTTATGTTCACTCGACTGTCCGTTCGCCTCTTAACTAAAAAGAGCACACTCATCCCGTTGTTTCTTTGTTTATTCACCCTCGCCAGCTGTGGCGGTGGCGGTAGTTCAACCACCCCAACGCCGACACCAACACCGCCAGTAGATACAATACCAACGCCAGACCCTGTACCCACGTCTTTAACCGTTACCGCACTCGACGGATATCTTGAGAACGCACGGGTTTATATCGATTTGAACGAAAACTACCACTTTGATGACGGCGAACCACATGCCACTACCGACGCCAGTGGCACAGTCACTTTTGGCATTGCCGATGTTGCAGCAGCCTTGCTCAAACCCATCATTGTTGAGGCTATCGCTGGCGTGACCATCGACCAAAGTAATCTGGCCGCCATTGCACAAAGTTATTCAATGGTTGCGCCCCCGGGCTCTACAGTTGTTTCGCCATTAACGACCTTGGCACAGTTGAGCTTAGTTCAAGGGCAACAAGCCGATATTGACTCCGCCATTGCCGCCGTCAAAACCATGTTGGGCCTAGATGCCGATGCCAACATCATGGCTGATTATATTAATGGTGAGGGTGCCAGCGAGCAGATATATGCCATTGCCCGCGCCATTGTGCAGCTATTGCCAGCTGATGCGGCGGCGCTTTTTGCCGATGGCACATCACAAGAATTGGTTACCGCGCTATTTGATACCTCTGGTGGTATTGCTACAGCGGTTATCGACGCCATTGCACAAGGTGCTGACGCCGAATCGTTATTTGTCAACATCAGTGAAAATGGCATGATCAACGCAACAGAGCTAACACTTGATGACGCGCTGGCTTTTGCTGGTGATGTGCAGGTATGGAGCGACGAGATTAATTCAGGGTTTATTCAAAGCGCAGCTGATTTTATCTTAAAAATTCAAGTTGCCGGACAAGTCGCCCAAGGAGACACCACCGAATTACTCGAATTATTGATACGTTTTAGCGAAGGCGGGTTGGTTGGTGTTAAAGCCGGCATTTATCGGGAGTTTAATGCCAGCGTGTTTGTTGATGGTTCAACCGGCACTGTCACTACCTCGCTAAATGAAGAAACGCAAATCGCCACTGTGCAAATCAATGCCGAATTGAACGGTAAAACCGTTGTTGCCACACTAAGCACCAATACGGCAGAAACGCTGCAAGCCACCTTAATAGCAGTTTTAGACAGTAGCACCGTCATGATTAACATAAACGAAGGCAGTGAAATGTCGCTCGACAGTGATACCTTCTTACCGCAAACCGTTCGATTGGATGTCGCTGTTGACACAAAAATAGATGACTTAACCACTAACCCGGTGCACTTCACTGGCCTGATAAATGTCGAAACGGTGATTTTGATAGATTCAAATGAAGAAACCGTATTATTACCGACTAAAATCGATTTTGTCGGCATGTTTGCCGTCAATGACGAGAGTTTTAATGCACAAGTACACATGATGGCGCAACCTACGTTGGTTGATGATGTCACTATGTGGCCTGAATTTTCGGCAACATTGCAACTCGATGCGCAATTTACTGATGTGCCAGATGCGCACATTCTACTCGACATCAATCAAAGTGCTGATGTCACTAATCTAACCCTATCCTTTGTTTATGGTGAACGCTGGCTAACACTCGACTTGGTCGTTAACGGCGATACCAGACAAATAACGGCAACCAACAAAAAGGGCATAACCCTGACCATTGAGCTTGTGCTACTACCAAATGACGATGCACTGGGCACCTTAACCATAGGGGCCAAACAAGTAGCCACTGTAAGCCGAATAGATGGGGTTTATGTGGTGACGTTTAGTGATGGCAGGATTGAACCGCTGTTTTAGGGCGGCCATGTGATGTAAGCAAAAGTCTGATTGGTCTCAACAGACTTTTGCTTCGACCTCTATTTTATCTGCGCCAACAACCCCTGTATGGCCTCAAGTGCAACTTTTGGTTTATCTTTGATAATATTATGCGAACCCCCCTCAACCATCTGAATTGTCGAACGGTCTGACAGGTCTGCAATTTCTTGTTGCAGCACTTCCCACATTTTATTGAGTTTGATAAAACGCTCATTTTTAGGAAACCTATCAGGGTCGTGTCTTAATACCACTAACGGTATGCCCGTCAAATCATAGTTAAAATCACTGATAGGGGTATTATAATGACCGATTCTGGCATGATTGAGTACCAAGTGGGCATATTTGGCGCCACTGTATTGCTCAATAAAACGGACCTCTTCAGGGTCATCGAGTTTATCCCACGAATCATACGTGTCTTTTATTCGAATCAAACCAATTGTTGCAGCGTATTTTGCCCATTGGCTGCCTGACTCCGACAGGGGGGTTAATCCACCTTCTGATAGTCCATGTTGGTTTGGGTGAGCAGAGTCAGACATTACTATTCCAGCTATTTTGTCTTTAAAAGTCAGTGAATAACGACGAATAATCATGCCGCCAACCGAATGGCTCACCAACACAACAGGTTTACCCTGGGATACCGCATCAACAATGTGACCCAAGTGCAACGCTCGGTCTTCAAAGGTCAATTGGCCTTCAAAACCACCGCTCCAGCCCATGCCTTGGCGGTCGTAATAACAACTTTTATTGGTTTTTGCCGTTTGTTTGGCGAATTTGTCCCACGCGGTAAACGAATCTTGTCCCATGCCCGATTCATAAACAATCACAGGTGTGCCCTGACCATGACAGACATAATGCATGGCAACGCCATCAACGTCGATAAACTGCCCCGGCGCGGGAAATTTGTCTTTATTCACCGCCAAACTTACCTGATGAAAAGCAATTGATAACCCCACAGTTAACAACAATAACGCCACCAAACCCACCGATATTCGCTTAAACCAACGCATCCCACTTCCTTCATTACTTTTGATTATTGACTTTTTATCACCCCTAAAGTGGTTAAGCAATCTATTGAGGTATACTTTGGGTATTAGCCACCAAACTCGGCAACAACAATGACAAAAACAGCACTACTGGGCATACCATTCGACGACAATTCATCTTTTGAACGCGGTCCATCGCTTGCCCCGGCGTTAATCCGCAAAGTATTAAGTAACGGATCACTTAATAACGGTTGCGAAAATGGCTGTAACTTAAAAGACAATCCAGCGTGGGTCGATTACGGTGATATTCTCATCAAACCAGAGGATGATTTTGTTCAAAGTATTGAATCGGCCTGCGACAAATTACTCGCTGATGGTACCCGGCTGTTAACGCTCGGCGGCGATCACAGTATTTCGTATCCACTATTAAAATCTTATGCCAAAGTTTACCCCGACTTGACCATACTGCATATCGATGCCCATTCAGATTTATACGACAGCTTTAAGGGCAACCGCTTGTCTAATGCCTGCCCTTTTGCGCGAATTATGGAAGACAAACTGTGTGTTCGTTTGGTGCAAATGGGTATTCGCACCCTCAATCAACACCAAGTTGAGCAGGCGCAACGATTTGGCGTGCAAATGATTGAAATGAAAGACTGGCAACCGGGTGATATACCTTCCCTAGAGGGGCCTGTTTACCTGTCGCTCGATATCGATGGCATCGATCCGGCATTTGCACCGGGCGTTTCTCACCGAGAACCCGGTGGGTTCACTAGCCGTGAAGTCATCAATATTATCCACCAAATAAAAGGCCCTTTAGTTGGTGCAGATATAGTCGAATTCAACCCATTAAAAGACATCGATAACATGACAGCCCAACTGGCTGCAAAGCTGGTTAAAGAAGTCGCGGGAAAGCTTATCGACAGTAAATAAGTACCCCAATGAGTTTGATTTTTCTTGATTAAATCAGCTTAGGCGATATTCTTTTATCATTACAAAATCTAAAGTTTTAGCTAGTGAGAAATAACCATGATTTTAGCAATAGACCAAGGCACCACAGGCACTACGGTGATCCTGTTTGACCACAACGGCGAAGCTCTAAGCCGCGCTTATAGTGAATTCACCCAAATTTACCCTCAAGCCTCTTGGGTTGAACATAACCCCGAAGAAATCTGGCAAGTCACTTTAGATACCATCCATCAAGCCATTGAAAAAGCAGGCATCACACCCAACCAAATTCAATCCATTGGCATTACTAACCAGCGCGAAACCACAGTGTTGTGGGATAAAACAACAGGTAAACCAGTACACAACGCCATTGTCTGGCAATGTCGCCGATCAAGTGAGATTTGTCAGCAAATAAAAGAAGATGGCAAAGCCCAATGGATACAAGATAAAACCGGTTTGGTAGTCGACGCTTATTTTTCGGCAACCAAAATCAAATGGATTTTCGACCAAAACCCCGCCATTAAACAGCAAGCCACAAACGGCAATATTGCTTTTGGCACCATCGACAGCTGGTTGATTTGGAACCTGACAGGCGGTAAAGCCCATGTCACCGATCACACCAACGCCTCGCGCACCATGTTATACAACATTCATGACCAAGACTGGGATCAAGAACTGCTGGGTTTTTTCGATATTCCCGAATCTATTTTGCCCCGCATACAAAACTCAGCATCTAAGTTTGGCACCACCAAAGCAGGGCTATTGGGACCTAACAGCATCACCATCAACGGTGTTGCAGGTGATCAACAAGCCGCTCTGTTCGGTCAAGGTTGCGTCACCCCGGGTGCGGTAAAAAATACCTACGGCACTGGCTGTTTTATGTTAATGCATACCGGTAATAAAGCGGTTGCCTCGCACAATGGATTGCTAACCACCATAGCTTGCAGCGCATCTGGCACACCCGCTTATGCCCTCGAAGGCTCAGTATTTATGGCAGGCGCCGCCGTTCAATGGTTACGTGACGAAATGCAACTCATTGAAAAAGCGAGCGAAACCCAAGCCATTGCCGAATCGATTCCAGACACCAGTGGCGTTTATGTGGTGCCTGCCTTCACAGGCTTAGGCGCTCCTTATTGGGATATGGACGCCAGAGGGGCCATTGTTGGTTTAACTCGGGGGTCGGGTAAAAAACAAATCATTCGCGCCACCCTTGAGGCTATCGCTTATCAAACCAACGATGTGCTTAGTTTAATGGAGCAAGAATCTGGGGTAAAAGTGGCGTCATTGAAAGTCGATGGCGGGGCCTGTGCGAATAACTTCTTAATGCAATTTCAATCTGATTTGCTGGATGTTGACATCGTTCGCCCGAAAAACGTCGACTCAACAGCCCTTGGAGCCGCCTTGTTAGCAGGTATTAACGTGGGGTTTTGGTCATTTGATCACTTGCCTGAGGGATTAAAAAGTACAGACCGACAATTTAATCCCCAAATGAATGTTGCTATGCGTCAAGCAAAATGTGAAGGTTGGCGATTGGCAATAGACAAGGTTAAATCGGCTTAATGCCTATTCCAGCGCCTTGGCCATATCGAAGAAGTTTTCGACATAGTCTTGGGGTAGTTGGTAACTTGTCATCATTTCAATAGCCGCCTGACGAGTCATTTTTTCATACTCTACCAACAGGCTGACTTTGCTCAATAGATCGGCCAAAAACAACGTTTTACCTAGACCCGTTTTTGGCTCTCGCAGCTGTTCAAGCGCCTCAATCATTATTTGTGGCATCTGCCAATTACGTGCAATCTCAACAGTCATGATATCACCCCACTGACGGCAGATTTTTTTATATAACAAAGGGTTGGGCTTCGACACTTCGGTAGATTCACCCAATTTACTTGATAGGCAATTGAAACTGTAAACCACACCGCAATTATGAATTAACCCCAACACATGACTACAAAAGGCATTGACATCGTGTTGGTGCGCTAAATCTCGTCCCGCCATTGCGGTTTGGATGGTGTGTTTGTGAATGGTATCGCTAAAGGAGTTGAAAAAGCTGGATTTGGTTCGAGTCACATGTGACATCAATACTGTTGTTGCAATATAACCCACACTCACCAAACCGATTAAAGCAGTGGCATGTTGTATGGTGCGAATATCCTTACCTTGTGAGTTATACATGTCACTGTTAGCTATGGTCAGTATTTCTCGCGCGACATCTGGTGCATCGCACAAATCGGTGACCACTTTTATAAAATCAACTTGAGGGTCTTCGATGGTGCTGATAAGCGGTGTTAAAATACTAGGTAACATTGACATATGTTCAGCCTGATACTCAGGGCTGAGCAAAAACAACTCGGCATCAATCAACAATGATTGATCAAAGGTGCTTACAGGTCTGTCGACATCTTTTAGGTTAAATAAAATGTCATAAAAATCTGATTCAATAGTCTGTATAGTGACCAATGCCTCGTTAGTGGCAGCGCACATTTATTCTTCTCCAAATTGATTAAAATCAGTGACTTCAACTCAATTATAGGTGAAATGTGCTAAAGGGTGACATTGATGACTTAACTTTTCATGATCGTATTAAAAGCAATTCGAATCTCTGAATCTGTCAGCCCAGACTCGCGCAAAGTCGCCACAGTTTGCGTCATTAAATCAATGCCTTTTTCATTTAGATTATCACTGCAATGACTTAATGCTTCGGGGTGAATAAAAGTCCCACGATAACCTCTTTTAACTATCACAAGGTCTCTTTCGAGCAGTTTATAGGCTTTTGCTACTGTGTTTTGGTTGATGCCTAAATCGTTGGCCAATTGCCGAATAGAAGGCATAGCCATTTCTTGTGCCAAAGCGCCCGAGCGCACGCCCTCTTTAACTTGGTTGATAAGCTGAGTGAAGATTGGGGTCTGGTCAGATACATCTATTGCTATTTCCATAAACCTACTTTGTTGTTTTATTGTGCTGTACTACTTGCCTTAATAGTACATCTATAGTATCGTTGCTGCAAGTGCTTGTACTACTTGACCTAGTAATACAAGCATTCATCAAATTAACGTAATACAAAAGGAAACGATTATGAACAATAAATCAGTAAACAAAGCCGCCAAACTTCAAATCGTTCACGCACTAGTTTGGGCTGCATTAATGCTGGCTGTATCGTGGGTGAGCAAAGGCAATGGCAACCAACAAGTCATCTTTTTTATGATCTGTGGTTGGCTCACCACCCAAGGATTATTGCAAAATGCACTGGGTGAGAAGAAAACTTCAACCGCATGTTGTAAGCCCAAGACTGCAAAATAATTTGCAAATCCGCCATAATTACGGTATTTAACAGGGCAAATTTCTATTCGAGAATGCCCTGTGCAATCCAATATTCGATGCATTACCCAAGCCTGTGATCTCAACGGGCTGAATTACCGCTATATCGACACCAATAAAAACTGTATGGCAGTCGAAGAATTGTTGTTTTTTCAACTCAACCGCTCGCCGTTCAACGCCGAATCTATGGCTGGTTTTTGTAAAGACAAAGAACATCACTATGACCTGCTCAAAGACAAAATTAACATGCCAAAAACCCTGGGATTTCTTGACTACGATTCTCAAGAGATCTTCCAGCAATATCTGCATTTTGATTCGCAAGACAAAGTGATCGAACAAATAGAGCAGAACTTCGAATACCCTTTGGTGATCAAACAAAATAAAGGCGCGTTGGGCATTAATGTTTTTTGTTGTCATAGCCAACAACAGGCCAGACATGCACTCGACCAAATTTATGACAAACAATCTATTCAATACGATTATGTTGCGCTAGCTCAGCAATACATCAAACCCAAAATCGAATTCAGAGTGATATTTTTCGACGGTAAACCAGTGCTATCCTATGAGCGCTGTTTCGCCAAAACAGAGTTTGGCGCAAGGTACTGGGAAACCGAAGAGGGCAAAGCTTTACCTGTCACCGATCAAGATTTAGTACAGCGCAGCGCCCGCGAGTTTGCCCCGGCAGTCACCCTACCTGGCCTGCGATATGTAGCACTTGATATTATTCTTGATGAGCATGACGAACTTTACTTGCTTGAGCTTAATTCTGGCCCACAGGTTAATCACTTTATTGCCAGCAATGGTGAGGCACCAGTAGTTGAGATGTATTCGAAGATTCTTAAGGCGTGTTTTCCTTCGTAAGGACGCCCTATGTCTGCCTAAATGTATGGTTGTCACAAGGTTTGTGATAACCTGAATCAGGAGCGGACACGGCCACGCCGCCCCTACGATGGTTATTTTATTTTTGACAATTCAACCAAACCTTTGTATAAATAAGCCGCTTAATTTTTTATAACATATTAACTTCACAGAGAATCTGACCCAAACAATGGTTTGTAACGACGTTATCAAAACATCCGGATTTATCTTTGCTAGCACCTTCGGCTGCAAATGGATTATGATCTGAGCCAATCTCCCCGGCATCAGTGCGCCTGAAATTAGGCTGCATCACAGAATAATCGCTCAGTTGTACTATAGTTTTACACCATAGCATTTACTTAGCCGTCAAAAATTCAACCCCTATACAATTTGAAATTCAGCATCAGTCCGTCCGCTTTTTGCGCCGGGGACTCATGCCATTTAAGGAATACTTTCATGAGCAACGACTCACAACGATTTGATTCGCAAAAAGCCCCCGAACCTGTTGGTTTATATCCCCATGCTCGCCGAGTTGGCCAATTATTATTTTTGTCTGGTGTTGGCCCTCGTCAACGTGGCGAAAAGGCCATTGCTGGTGTGACCTTAGATGATGATAAAAACATCATTGATTACGACATTGAAGTTCAGTGCCGCAACGTATTCGACAACGTGCGTTGGATACTCGAAGAGTCAGGTTCAAGCTGGGACAAATTAGTCGATGTCACCGTGTTTTTAACCAACATGAAAGACGACTTTGCCACCTACAACAAACTTTACGCCGAGTACTTTGCCGACAATCAGCCGTGTCGTACCACAGTTGAAATCAACTGCCTGCCGACTCCCATCGCCATTGAGCTTAAATGCATCGCGACCATCGACTAGCCGCCAACAATAACAAGAGGATAACGCCATGAGTAAGCCAACGCCCAAAATTCTGGCCCCGTTTAATTTTAAGAAGTGGATTGAAGAGCATCGCCATTTATTGCAACCGCCAGTATGTAACAAAGCGGTTTACGCTGATGGCGACTTTATTGTGATGGTTGTTGGCGGCCCGAACGGTCGCAGAGACTTTCACTGGGAAGAAGGCCCTGAGTTTTTCTATCAATTGGAAGGCGAAATGGAATTGCGACTGATGATTGACGGCAAACGCGAAGTTCACCCATTAAAAGAAGGCGATATCTTCTTGTTGCCGCCAGAAATACCACACTCGCCAGTGCGTTTTGCAAACTCAATCGGTTTGGTGGTCGAGCGTAAACGTACTGAAGATGAAACTGATGGCTTGATGTGGTTCTGCGAAAACTGCGACCATAAACTGTACGAAGAATTCTTCCCGCTGCGCAATATTGAAACCGACTTTCAAGCTGTATTCGCCCGATTCTTTGAAAGCGAAGAGCATCGCACCTGCGACAAATGCGGCACTGTGATGCCTGATTGCAATAAACTGGATTTATAGACCATGTTAAAAATCGATATTCATACTCATATCCTCCCTAAGAACTGGCCTGACCTGAAGGAAAAGTACGGTTACGGCGGTTTTATTCATCTAGATCACCACAAATGTGGCTGCGCTCGGATGATGCAAGAAGACAAGTTCTTTCGTGAAATAGACGCCAACTGCTGGGACGAAAACATTCGCATCAAAGAATACAACGACTTTGGTGTGCAGGTACAAGTGCTATCAACTGTGCCGGTGATGTTCAGCTACTGGGCCAAACCCGATGATGCATATGACTTGTCACGCTTTTTGAACGACCACATTGCGGGCATAGTCAAATCACAACCCAAGCACTTTATCGGCCTTGGCACCATACCGATGCAATCGGCCGACCTTGCGATAAAAGAGTTAGAGCGCTGCGTAAAAGATCTCGGCCTTGCCGGCGTGCAAATTGGCAGTAACATTAATGACAAAAACCTCAGTGAGCCTGAGTTTTTCGACATTTTTGCAGCCGCCGAAGAATTAGGTGCCGCTGTTTTTGTTCACCCTTGGAACATGATGGGCAAAGACGTGATGCAAGATTACTGGCTGCCGTGGTTAGTGGGTATGCCTGCCGAAAGCTCACGTGCCATTTGTTCGTTAATCTTTGGTGGTGTATTAGAACGCTTGCCCAAACTGCGCATTGCCTTTGCTCATGGCGGCGGTTCATTCCCAGCCACCATTG
The DNA here is from genome assembly GCA_938085045.1 of uncultured Alteromonadaceae bacterium. Classification (GTDB taxonomy): domain Bacteria; phylum Pseudomonadota; class Gammaproteobacteria; order Enterobacterales; family Alteromonadaceae; genus JABSOG01. Next base: position 22,048 of record CALKGI010000010.1, on the reverse strand, counting down.
GCCGAGTTGAGCACGGTTTTAACGTTCGCCCAGATTTATGCGCGGTACACAACAATATAAACCCACGGGATTACCTCAAAAAAATCTACGTCGATTCACTGGTTCACGACAAACTAAAACTCGATTACATGATTGATCTTATGGGTGCCGACCGCATCGCACTTGGTAGTGACTACCCCTTCCCACTTGGTGAATTAGAACCGGGCAAGCTCATCCAAACCAGCGATTACAGCGAAGATATTCAAGCTCAATTGCTAAACCGCACTGCGCTAGATTGGCTTAACCTCAAACCAGAGATTTTCATGCCATGAAACTAACCGCAACCATCGACAATCAAGACTATCAAATCTTACTGGCGGCAGCGCAAAGTATTGCGATTTCGGTTAATTTTGACGGCGAGCAGCCTAACCACTTTGGCGTACCGGGCGCGACTGCCCACGCCATTGAAGGTGGCGGATTTGTTGGCGATACCCGCCGAGGCGGCAGTTGTAATGTCGACCAAATAACCATGGTTCCTCATTGCAACGGCACCCACACCGAATGCGTTGGCCACATCATTAACGAGCGGTTAAGCGTCAACCAACTACTGCAAGATACCTTAGTAACTGCGCGACTTATCACTGTTTCACCAATAATTGTTAGCGGCGATACCGATAAATACAAACCAGCGTTAGACAACGGCGACAAGCTTATCGACAAAGCCAGTTTGGTTGAACACCTTGAAAACGTCAGCGATGCCGAACTCGAAGCTTTAGTTATTCGGACCTTGCCCAACGACATTGAAAAACAAACGATGCACTATGACGAAAACCACTATCCACCGTTTATCAGTCATGATGCCATCGTTTATTTGAATAGCCGGGGTGTACGCCACATTTTGGTCGACTTTCCATCCATCGACCGCATGTATGACGAAGGCAATCTCAGCAGCCACCATTTATTTTGGCAAGTAAAACCGATGTCACGCCAAACCGACGAAGAGGTGTTGAGCTTTAAAACCATCACCGAAATGGTTTATGTGGCGCCCACAATTACCGATGGCCTGTATTTGCTCAACATGCAAATCGCCCCATTTGAGCTGGATGCGGCCCCAAGCCGTCCGACCCTGCTTCCTTTGATTAAAATTTAATACGAGCACTAAATCATGACTTATCAAAATACCCTTGCATACGCAGAGCAGCAAGACGAACTCGACCCACTCAAGCATTTTCGTGACGAATTTCATATTCCTAAACAAGAAAACGGCAAAAACGAAGTGTACTTTGTTGGTAACTCTTTGGGATTACAACCCAAATTAACCAGCGAATACCTCAACGAAGAGCTCAGCAAATGGGCAAAGCTAGGCGTGAAAGGTCACTTCGAAAGTGAGCATCCATGGATGCCATATCACGAATTTTTAACGGAGCAATCAGCCAAAATTGTTGGTGGCCAAAACAATGAAGTGGTGTGTATGAACTCACTCACCGCTAACTTGCATTTTATGATGGTGTCGTTTTTCAAACCGACTAAAGAGCGCTTTAAAATCGTGATAGAAGATCACGCTTTTCCGTCAGATCACTACGCAGTAGAATCGCAATTACGTCACCACGGTTTAGACCCAAAAGACGCGATGATTTTACTTAAACCCCGCGCAGGTGAAGAACTGTTAAATCACGACGACCTTAAAGCTATCATCGACGAACAAGGCGACAGTATCGCGCTACTCATGTTGCCGGGCGTGCAGTATTACACCGGCCAAGTTCTCGACATGAAAACCATCACTCAATGGGGCCATGATAAAGGCATCACCGTAGGCTTCGACTTGGCCCACGCCGCAGGTAACGTGCCAATGCAATTGCACGACTGGGGCGTCGATTTTGCCTGCTGGTGTAACTACAAATACATCAACTCAGGCCCGGGGTCAGTCGCAGGCTGTTTTGTTCACGAACGCCACGTCACCAATACTGAATTAAACCGCTTTGCCGGTTGGTGGGGTCACGACAAAGCCACTCGCTTTAAAATGGCCAACGAATTTAACCCCACACCAACAGCAGAAGGCTGGCAGCTGAGTAACCCGCCAATATTGTCGCTAGCGGCCATTCGTGCTTCTTTAGAGGTATTCAGGCAAGCAGGTGGCATCGAACCTTTGCGCGAAAAGTCATTAAAATTAACTGGTTACATGGAATACCTGTTAAAAGCCGAAATGGGCGACCGCATTCACATCATTACCCCGCAAGACCCAGCACAACGCGGTTGTCAGCTGTCGTTATCTGTCAGAATGGATGGTAAAGAAGGCAAAGACATCTTCAACGCCCTCGAAGCTGCTGGCTGCACCACCGATTGGCGCGAACCCAATGTGATCCGCTGCGCACCTGTGCCGTTGTACAACAGCTTTATGGACGTGTACGACTTTGTTCAAACCCTTAAAGCCTGTTTCGAATAAGGATGCCAACATGAAACCACAACACATTACCATTATAGGTGCAGGCCCGGTTGGCTCACTAACCGCTATCTATTTGGCCCAACGCGGCTATCAAGTCAGCGTATTTGAAAAACGTCCAGACATGCGAAATAGCGATATTTCAGCAGGCCGTTCAATCAATTTAGCCTTGGCCAACCGAGGCATTCACCCGCTCAATGAAGTGGGTTTGATGGACAAAGTTGAAAAAATGCTGATACCCATGAACGGCAGAATGGTCCACGACATTAAAGGCAACACCAACTTTCAAGCCTATGGACAACGCGAACACGAAGTCATTTATTCAGTATCGCGGGGTGATTTAAACAAACTTCTGATGAATGAAGCGCAGGCTACAGGTCATGTTGACATTCATTTTAACGAAGCGGTTACCGATGTTGATTTTGAGCAACAAACTGTATCTTTCACTCATGAAGTTAGCGGCGAAAATACCACTCACCCGTTCGAATTATTGATTGCTGCCGACGGCAGTGGCTCTGTTATACGTAAAGCCATTCACCAACAATTAGGCAGTAAAGAATACAGCGAAACCGGCCCTTTCAACCGCTTCGATCAACTCGGCCACTCATACAAAGAACTGTGTATACCAGCAGGCAAAAACAACGGATTTTTGATTGAAAAGAAAGCCCTGCACATTTGGCCTCGTGGCGAATACATGTTAATCGCCCTGCCCAACTTAGATGGGAGCTTTACAGTCACCCTGTTTTTACCCAACGAAGGCGAAAACAGCTTTGCCGAATTAACCACGGAAGAAGCTGTAACAGCGTTCTTTGAAGAGCAATTCGTCGATGCCCTTGCGGTAATACCTACCCTTGCAAAAGACTTTTTTGCCAACCCCACCGGCCACTTAGCCACAGTGCGCTGCGACCCTTGGCATCACGCCAACAACACCTTGTTGATTGGCGATGCAGCGCACGGCATAGTGCCATTTCACGGCCAAGGAATGAATTGTGGTTTTGAAGATGCAGGCGTACTCAACCAAATTCTCGACAAGTTCGCCGACAATGTGCAAGATAACTGGGACAACGTTTTTGCTGATTACGCCACCGAACGCCAACCCAACGGCAACGCAATTGCCGACTTGGCGCTCGACAACTACATAGAAATGCGTTCAAGCGTTGCAGATCCAAAATACTTACTCAAAAAAGACCTCGCTTTTGAACTAGAAAAACGCCACCCAGATCACTTCATCCCTCGTTATTCGATGGTGATGTTTCACTTGCTGCCTTATGCAGATGCGCAGCGTCGAGGGGTCATTCAAAACGAGATTTTGAATGAATTGACAACCGATATTTCAGAGGTTACTGATGTTGATATGGGTTTTGCGGATAAGTTGATTAGTGAGCGGTTAAAGTAAGTTGCTTATTGCGCAGGGTAGGTACTTTGCTTGCCCATTAAGTGTTTAGTGGTAAGTAAGTGTTGGTGATGAGCCGATAATTGCCATAGCTGGACCAATATGGCTGGTGACGGGTAAAGAAATCGTGACGAGGGCGCTTCGGCAATTGCATCCTCATATACCCCAATAAGTTACACCTATATACCAATCGTTGCTGCTCCCTCAAGATTATACCTTGGGTGTCACACTCAAGGTGTTACACCAGAGGTGTAATACCTGAGGTGTAATACCCAAGGTGTAACACCCAAGGTGTAACACCCAAGGTGCAACACCCAAGGTGCAATATCCGAGGTGTTACACCTTGGGTATATTTATGGAGATGTTCAGCAAAACTAACTCAAGAATATTGAATAGCAATTGCTTTAATGCAAGGGTTAACAACATAAAATCCTTTGTTGTCTCTACCAACCACATCCTTGTTTTGCAGTTGTTTGAGCGTTTTGGATACAGTTGAGGCCCCAAGTGCAATAGCCGTTGTCACTTTTGCTGAATTCATATTGGTCCGAAATCCTTTAGCAATAGCGACCAATGTCTTTTTTTCGTTACTTGTCAGCGACAAAAATAACCTTTGTTCTTCATGTGCTACAATACCTACCGTTTTATCCCATACTTCATAAACATCATCATTGTTAGGTATCTCAGAATTTAGCCACAACTCACTGCATACAGCATTCAAATAATATGGGTGACGTTCAGTCAACTCAATAATGGTGTTAAATACATCATCGGGTAGTTCACTATTCCATTCAAGAATGGCCATTTGATTTAAGTGTTTTTGATAGCTGTCAGCTGAAATGCGATTCAATTCAACTTGATGAGTATGATTGTACAATGGTCGTTTGGTGTCAGACATGGTTTGCGACATTAACGCTCGTTCCGAACCACAAAAAACAAATGTCAGTGATTTGGCCAGTTCCAGCCGATCCCTAATCGCTGACTCTAACAACAAACCATCTGCTGACTTGCCTAATTCTTGAAACTCATCAATGATCAATACCGCCCTAATATCATATTGAGTGGCCAACTCATCCATTTTTTCGAGGCCTTTTCGAAGCGCATCAACATCATTATGAGTTTCAAACGAAAGCGACAATTTCCCCTTATCCATGCTAACCGTAGGATTAAGCCTCGAAAAAGACTCCATCACTTTATCTAAAAACGCTTGTGATTTCCCTTGTTCGCCCCGGCAATGTTCAAACTCAATAATCGCAGCCGTTAATTTCGACACACTCTGAAGAATTTGCTTGATAATACTCTCCATGCCACTTGTAAAAAGTAAATGGCAGCGCTCAACAACAATATCTTCATTGTTGCTTTTCATATCCTCTACGGTTTGCAGCAGTAACGAAGTTTTGCCATGGCGTCGATGCGCCTGAAGCCATACATGAGAACCTTGGCGCAGCAGTTTGGCCAACATAGCCCTTTCTTTATCACGGTTACAAAACGCATTGCCTGTTACAATACGTCTAGGAAATCGTTCGTATTTCATCAGCTTATACTCATAATAAAATCTTGAACCAGAGTAACACTCAAGGTGTTACACTTCAAGTGTAACACCTTGAGTGTTATATCCATTTAACGTGAAAATATAGGTCAATAGCAAATTAACAAAGATCAATTCACGCCTACCAGATCTTGAGAAATTATCGAGGGTTCGGCACTTTGCCGCTTTAGATTTTCAACTAGTTTATATATATCAAACCTCTCCCGCTTGGCCAAATTATGATTGAAAATCACAGGGAACATTTCCCCGTGCGTTTACCTTAGTTTTCTTTTATAGATCCCTGTTGGTACAGCTTATTTTTCTCTGCCTCCTACAAAAATCAACTGTAATCAAGGAACACTATGATGAATTTATTTACCGGATTTTTGATTGACAACGAAGCTTACATGTCACAACTCGTGACCTTTTACGACAAGTATCAAACCAGAGTTTTATCCTGCCTGCCTTGGGTAGCCGCAGAACTGGCCAACAACAGTGGCTTTTCAGCCATGATTCAAATCATTCAGCGATATGGCGGTCGCAAACTTTATATTGCGACCAACAAACACGACTTCAACAAAAAGCTCAACCTCAACTTATCAGATATTCAGCACCACCGCATCATTCGCAACCTCGGCATCACTGAGGGTCGATTGCGCAATTATAAAAAAACCACTTCTGAAGTAGCCATACCGAGCTAGAAACTGCCCATACACAGTTGAAAACCTTAGCAATTAAAGATACCCTCTGCCGCCTAATAATCATGGATTTAAGAGTATAAAAGATGAGAAGTTTAATATTAGGCGTGTCGGTGCTGTTGCTGAGTGTTTCTTGCCGTGATGTCGGTACTGAGTGTGGTCCTTTCGACAGCCCTCGTTATGATATTACCGGCATAGAAGTGGCCCCAGTCACCTATTCTGAACTGCCCCAGAGCATAGGCTACAGGGTGACAACGACTACACTAGACACCGCCAATTCAGTCAACGCCAACCAGTTTATTCTAGAATTAAGCGCAAATGTTGTCTCCGACCCCGCATATGTAAAAAACAGTCCAAGCTTTAGTTTTTCATTGATGAGCCAGGCCTATGCCTGTTCGCCTGTGGGGCCTTATACCGAAGAAAAGATCAGCCAATTGAATATCATCTCAGACAACGATTTTTCTGCCGATTATCCTGCTGGCAGCAATCTAAATGTACTATTCAATGTTCTATATAATGAACAGGCGACTCCAAGACATACAGACAACAACGGTGAGCACACAGCTTACACAGTGGCTGAATACGTTGAATCGACTCCCAAAGCAACGCAATTGATTCAACTGAGGTTAAACCAAGCACCGGGCGAGATAAAAACGCACCAATTCACCCTTAATTACATGCATAATGATGGTGAGCAGTTTTCGGTTTCGACGGCGGTTATAACGTTCGAATAACTCAAGCCTTTGGTTGGGCAGACAACCCTGTGTCGGCCCGCCATAAACTCAATTGATCAGGTTTACCTTCATCGTCTTTTAAACCATCAAGGTAATAGACATAAATTTTTTCTTCGAGAATGACCACTTCAGGGTCTTTCTTAACGCTGACTCTTTCTTTATGGGATTGTGAAATACGTTTGGCCAAAATGCCATAAGGCGTCATGCCAGATAGCGAAATAAGCCACACCTCGGATTTTTCTGGGTTGTCTTCAATGCTGTTACCGACCACAGTTGATATAAATGGAAAACCATTGCCATCAGAAAAGCTTTCATCATCCACCAAATATTTTACCGTATCGCCAAAACGCGGTCGAATGGTAACCCCACTGTCGAGTATAAAACCGCCCTTACTCGTCGACCTGACAAACCAAGAATCCACTTCGCCACGAATGTTATCTTCGTTATAGCCACGATTAACAACGGCATAAAAAACATATGAAAGACCTGCGACATCGTCATACGCTGGTGCAAGCGTTGCCCCTACGCTCACCAACTCTCCTTGGCAATACTCCCCAAGCGTTAGCAATATTTCGCCGCTATCAATATCACGACATTCAACTTTGATTTTAGTGGCGCTGATGGCTGTAGTCCAAATAAAAGCCCGGCTTTGAGGAATAATGCGAATAGGAAACGAAGCCATGCCACCCAAAAAAGTCAATCGACCTAAATTTTCCGTATCAGCTGCGGTGGTAATATCGCCCGCAGGGCCGGGATCATTAAACACCCTAAGATCGCTTTCGAACAATTTGTTGCCCAGCAGATACACAACCAAGGGCTCACTAAACATAGGTGGATTGTTAAAAGCCGGGATCACAGGTCCACAATTTCTGGCCGATACTGCATCATCAATACGAACTATTTCTTCACTTTCCAAGATAAACGCGAGTTTTTTACCGTCGATTATCCCAGGCTCGGTGTTAATTCTGGTGCGTGCAATAACGTCCTTTGAATCGCCTTGTCTGGCGTAATAGATATAAGTTTCACTACCCTCACAATTGCCCCACTCTGGGCCGTTGTTAAAAGCGGCAAGCGCCATGTCAGTCTTAACGGCCTCATAATCAGAGTTTAAGTTACCACTGACAGGATGGTAAGACTGAACGTACATTTTGGTCGTTTTTACTTTTGTTATTGGGTCACGAATTGTACCTGAATATATTAGTAGGTGGTCTGTTAGATTATATTCGGCATCGACAATACTGAAATAGGTTTCTTCGTCCTTGTCACGGACGTAGACTCGTTCATCTGAAATTATATCTATCATGATTTTCTCCTAAGGTTGACTAGACACTCAGGAAAAGTATAGTCGAATTGGGGTCAGTTATATGAGACAGTCACCGTAATGGTGTCAGAATATTGGCCAGCGGCATCGAGGCCGTTAGACTGGGGAGTGATTTTTAATGCGCTGGTTTTACCGGTGCCATTGGCATCCGATCCGGTTTCGGTATTGGCGTCGGTGTATCCACCAGCTAAGTCTATCGCTGCTGAGCCGTCGCCAACACTCAAGGTGTAAGCGATTTTATTGCTGCCATCGACCAAAAAACCCTTGTTGAGTGATTCATAATTGGTGGTTGCAGTACGCCCGGTGTTGCACCAAACCTCTAATGAGCCGATGTCTTGCGTGGTGTTGTTTTGGTCAATCACCATGGCGGTGGCACCATTACTATCGCTGCCTTTTACCTTGCAGGCAGGCTCAATTGTGCCCGAGAAGTTGAACGAAGCAGTGTTTGTATCAGACACACTAACCGCAGCCAGCGCCGATAAAGACCCTACTGTTGTGACCAAACTCACCGATTTGATTAATGTATTCATAACACCCACCTTTGATACTGCTCCTATCGTTATCGGCTTACTCAGCTAAAAGATTAGCGATTTATCAACCTTTATACTAGAAAAACAACGCAGGGGGAAGCGACAGATCTAAAATCGGTTGCTCAAAACAGCACCACAACCATCAACAACACCACAAACCAAAAAGCACATAACATCTGCCAAAACAGCACCGGACTTTTGTGTTTTTCGGTCTTAGGGTCGTTCTTGAGATATTCTGGATTGGGGTTTTTTAAGTCACGTAAAAAAGTGTCGAAGTTGCTGTAACGCTTGTCTAAATCAAATATCACCGCTCGTTCGAGCGTACGATCGAACCACACTGGGATCACCGGGTTATGCTCAGCAGCCGGGATATAACGCAATCTGTCAAACTGAAAAGCGGTAGTACATTCGTTGATTTTTTCGGTGTAGGGCAAATGACCTGTAAACAGTTCATAACAAATCGTTGCCAATGAATAAAGGTCGCCTTGTATATTGCTGTTTTTACCAGTGAGATATTGCGGGTCTGAATAAGTTGCTGTGCCCAGCGCACCTTGATGCTCTAACGGAATGAAAATTTCGGCTAGTCCAGCGACAAATACCGAGCCAAAATCAACGATGATGACCTTAATTTGTTCACCTGAATCGTCAATCAAAATATTGGCCGGTTTTAAATCTTGATGAATGGTTTCTTTTTGATGGAAAGCGCCTAGGCCTTGCGCAATTTGTTCAATAATATCGATAGCGACTTTAGGTTTGGGCGCCGGGTTTTGCGCCATCCATTTGTCCATCGAAATACCTTCGACATATTCCATCAAATAATACAAAAATGTTCTTGGGTTTTTCTGGCGAACAATGTGCACCACTTTTGGGCTTTCAATGCGTTTACCTATCCATTCTTCTTGAATAAAACGGTCGATGTAGCCAGTATCGTCAACAAAATTAACCGAGGGGGTTTTCATCACCAACGTCTTGCCACTTTGGATGTCTTGCACCAAATATAACTGGCTACGGCTGCTGGCAAAAATTTCTTTTTTCACCAAATAACCATCCAACTTCATGCCCGGTTCAAGTGGTGGCGGAAACGGCAGACGCGTCAACTCAGCGTTGTATTCATCTAAGCTTTGCTTAGGTAACGAAAGCACCTCAACGACGGCGCAACTGAGGTTGTCATCACTGCCATTGGCAAGTGCTTGGCTTATTAGTAAATCAGCCAACGAATCTTCTACTGCATTGACCGACAGCAATTCAGTTAACTCTAGCTCTTCAATAAAGTCATGAATGCCGTCTGAGCTGAATAACAAGCGGTCGCCGGGTTGCAACGCCACTTTGCCGTAATCGATTTGAATTGAATTGTCCATGCCCATTGCCCGAGCCAAAAAGCTACGGCCATTGCCAATGCTGGCAATGTGATCTCGGGTCAATTGTTTGAGCGTGCCCTCACGCAATAAATAAATTCGGCTGTCACCAGCGTGAAAAAAATGGCCTGTTTGTGATTTAATGATCATGCCACTAAACGTACATAAAAAACCTTTTTCTTCGTTGGTAAATTCGTGGCTGCGTTTGAATAAATTGAGGTTGATGGTCGACAGTACGTTAGAACCTGCATGACTAACCGACCAAGTATCTGGGGTTTTATAATAGTCTTCGACAAAGCGGGTAACTGCGGTGATGCTGGCTTCTTTGCCTGCCTCGGCACTGCTGACGCCATCGGCAACAGCAACGGCAATGCCTTTATTGAGTAGTTGCGAAGTGTCTTGCGGAATGTAATGGCCGACATAATCTTCATTATCAGACTTGAGGCCCTGCACACTGCCGGTGATCAGGTTTACACAAAGCCCCATTTTTTCAGTCATGTCGCTACCCCCGGTATTTTTGTTATTGTAAAAGATGTCGATCAAATTAGCGGGCGATTATGCCCGCAGCTTTTCTACGTTACATCAATCAAATGCACAGTACCATCAGCGCCCACTTCTGTCATATGTCCCTTAGGCTCTTTAAGGAACCAACAAGCGAAGAATATGACCGCAGCAGAGGCCGATATCACCAAAAAGAAAGTGCTGTAATCGACAAACGACAGTACCGTCAAATACGTTACTCCGCCAACATTACCGTATGCGCCTGCCATACCCGCGATTTGCCCAGTCATGCGGCGTTTAACCAATGGCACCATGGCAAATACAGCGCCCTCGCCCGCTTGAACGAAGAAAGAACAACACATGGTAGCCACAACAGCGCCAGCAATCATCCAACTAGAATCGATGTTTGACAATAAAAGGTAACCTAATGCCAAGCCGCCGATAAAAATCATCAAGCTCTTTCTACGACCAAATTTGTCACTTAAAAAACCACCAGTAGGACGAGCCACTAAGTTCATAAAAGCAAAGCCCGAAGCCAATAACCCAGCCTGTACTGCGCTTATGCCTTCAAAAGTTTCTAAGAAGAACAATGGCAGCATAGACACAACCGCCAGCTCAGAACCAAAGGTAACAAAGTAAGCAATGTCTAAAATGGCGACTTGTTTAAAGTCATACTTTTCAAGCTCTGCCACGCCATGCGTGAGGTTTTCTTTGTTTACGCGCCAAATAGATTTAACTTGAATGACGAATATCACCGCCAATGCAACCCAAATGCCATACATCGCGTTGGTAGAAAACAACTTAACGCCAGCTGGAGACAACTTCCACGCAAGTACTGCCAGCGCAATAAACATAGGAATGTTCATCAACAAATAAAAGTAAAAATCTTTCCAGCTGGTCACTTCCAATCCGCCAGATTTTTTCGGTTTAAAGTAAGTAGAACCTTTGGGCGTATTACGAGCAGCGTAATAGAAAAACAAGCCATACAACCCAGCAATGCCACCGATGATCATCAACGCATAACGCCAACCGTCATCGCCACCAATGAACAATGCCAAAGAAGGCAAAGTCATCGCAGCAGCAGCCGAACCAAAGTTACCCCAACCGCCGTAAATGCCTTCTGCAACACCTACTTGTTTTGCCGGAAACCACTCACCTACCAGTCGAATGCCAATAACAAAGCCGGCACCAACAAAACCCAGTAAAAAGCGAAATAACGCCAGTTGCTCGTAGCTGTTAGACAACGCAAAGGCAAAGCAAATAAAGGAAGAAAGCACCAATAATGTACTGAACGTAACACGAGGGCCAAACTTATCGACCAAAATCCCGACGACAATTCGCGCCGGAATAGTCAGCGCCACATTGAGTATCATCAGGGCCTTGACTTGGGCGGTAGTCAAGTCGAAGGCTTCTTTCATAAAAACCAGTAAAGGCGCATGGCTGAACCAAACGACAAACGACAAGAAAAACGCAAACCAAGTGATGTGCAGGGTTTTTATCTTAGGATCGCCTAACGCGAACAAATTCATTTTGGTGGGTTGTGACATTGAGAGTATCCTCGATTAAATCAGGGAATGATTGGGGGCTATTTTGGTTGGATTTGGGCGTGGATAGTTGATCTAGGTCAAGTTTGGTGGAGTGTGAAAGGCAGATGGTTTAACGATGTATTTCCAAGGTGGTAGAACCCAGAATGTTGCTAAAGGAAGGCTGGGCAATCGTAGGGGCAATCCCCCGTGATTGCCCGTTGTTTGGGTAACCCGTTAAAATATATCAGAAAAACCAAAGAAGAGCGGGCACAGGCCCCGCCGTCACGCGCCCCTACGTTTTCTATTGCAGGCTTTGATCTACCCACATATAGGTAGCGCACCCCACAATCATCACCACCATAACCTAAGAAGGAGTAGCCATTTAGATCAATATTCTTCATGACACTTTCACTTAAACTGGACACTAATCATAAAACCGACTCAAAAACGGCCACCCATGAATAAAAGCGAAAAGACCGCCCACTACGCCTTGTTTATAGCGACATTGGCCTTTGCTGCCAATTTTTCGGTGTGGACTCTGTATTCGGTCATCGGCATCGACCTGCGTACACAACTGAACCTATCGGCCACCGAATATGGTTTCTTACTCGGCGCACCAATTCTAACAGGTGCCCTATTGCGCTTTCCGGTGGGTTTACTTGCCGAACTGATTTCTTGTCGAAAACTGTTTTTATGGCAAATGGTGCTAGTCATTCCACCTTTGTTTTATTTGCCCTATGTCGACACATACACTGAGCACATCATATTCGGGTTAGTGCTGGGCACCTGCGGCGTATCTTTTACTGTTGGTATTCGATATGTGGTCGAATGGTTTCCAACTAACCGCCAAGGTTGGGCGATGGGCATATTTGGTGCTGGCAATGCAGGCGCCGCCATTACTTTAGTACTGGTGCCATTTATCTCGGCCCAGTTTGGTTGGGATAAAGTCGGTCCTATCTATGGGTTGGGCATGATATTAATGTTGCTGTTATTTCAATTCACAGCCCCAAGCGGCGGCCAATATATCAAACGTAAAACCAAAGACTTTTTAGCCGAGCATTTGCAACCCCTAAAAGAATCTCAAGTTTGGCGATTCAGCTTGTATTACTACTTTGTGTTTGGCAGCTTTTTAGCGCTAATTTTGTGGTTACCACAATATTACGTCAACGCCTACAACCTGCCATTAAGTCAGGCCATGGCATTAACACTATTGTTTGTCACCACCTCGTCGATGGTTCGCGCTTTGGGTGGTTGGATAGCCGACCGCTACGGCGGCAGTGCGGTCAACTGGAGCGTATTTTGGGTGTGTATGGTGTGTTTGTTTATCCTCAGTTACCCGCCAACTACCATGACCATTCACGGTGTCGAAAAAGACGTGAACTTGGTGATAGAAGTCAACGTGTGGGTCTTCACCTTTTTAATGCTGGTAATTGGCATCGCCCAAGGGTTTGGCCGAGCTAGCGTGTTTAAAACCATCTTTCAATATTATCCCGAGAACATGGGCAGTGTAGGCGGCACCATAGGCGCAATCGGCGCTCTGGGTGGTTGCACGCTGCCAGTATTATTCGGTTTAGCGGTAGATATCATCGGCGTACACAGTGCCTGCTTTATGTTGCTATACGGCGTGCTTGCGCTGTGCATGATATCAATGTACTTCGCCAACCGTGCCGCCCGACAAAAACAACTGCTCAAAGAGGCTATTGATAATAACTTTTTACAGCAAGATTGATATTTGATCTACGGCCTTTAAGGTCAAAAACGTAAGGAAAAACCATGCAAAGCCCTAAGAACGAAGTTCACATGACCGAGATAGTCATGCCGCAGCACACCAACCCCATCGGTGTTATCTTTGGTGGCGTGATCATGTCATGGATTGATATCGCCTCGGCCATTGCTGCCAGTCGACATTGTAAAACTCATGTAGCTACGGCTTCTATCGATGCCTTGCAGTTTATCAAACCAATTCACCTGGGCTGGATAGTCACCATCAGGGCAACCGTAAACCGCGTGTGGAGTTCTAGTATGGAGGTTGGCGTACATGTCAGCGCCGAAAACCCGCTTGACTCAGAGCAATATCACACGGCCACAGCTTATGTCACCATGGTTGCTTTAGATGAAAATACCAAGCCCATTGAAGTAGCCGATGTAGAGCCTGAAACAGAAGATGAACAGCGTCGTTATCGTCAAGCGACCCAAAGAAGAGCCATGCGCTTAGAGGCCCATCAGCGAGTACAACAACAATCGTAGGAGGCCGTCGCGTCGAGTCTCCTACCATCAAAAAATCGTAGGGGCCGCCCCCGTGCGCGCCCGAATTCGGTTTATCACCAAACAATATAAAACAAGCACACAGCATCTACCCTGCGCCAACCAACCCAGCGAGCTTAATCAATAACTCGTCTTCATCTTCAACATGGTCTGGGTCTTTTTTTATGCAATCAATCGGACACACATCAATGCACTGAGGGGTGTCGTAATGTCCCACGCATTCAGTGCATTTGGCCCAGTCGATTTCAAAAATCTTTGGCCCCATGTAAATCGCCTGATTGGGGCACTCGGGGTCACACATATCACAATTAATGCAACTCTTTTCAATCAACAGCGCCATATTAAACCTGTTTCACCTTCAATGGCTCAGCAAATGGCTTGCGGGTATCTTGCCCCGGTTCAAGGTTACGCATCAAAATAGCGTGCTCAAGCGTCGTCTCTTCGGGCAGTGGAATAAACACTCGATGGCCCGAACCTTTCGCATCATCAATCGCTTCACCATGACGGTTTTGCATGTGTTTAAGGTCGAACTTCACGTTACCTTGGGGCGTCATCACCTCAAGCGAGTCATCCAACAAAAACTTGTTCTTCACTTCAATTTCAACCAAACCACTGTGTATATCGCGGCCAATCACCTCACCACAAAACTGCTGTTGGGTGCTAATTGAATGACCATATTCATAGTTTTGATATTCATCATGTGTATGACGGCGTAAAAAGCCTTCGGTGTATCCCCGGTGGGCTAAATTCTCTAATTCAAACATCAGGCGTTGATCAAATTTTCGACCGGCCACAGCGTCATCAATAGCTTGTCGGTAAACTTGAGCAGTGCGGGCACAATAATAAAATGACTTAGTTCGGCCTTCGATTTTCAAAGAATGAACCCCCATATTGGTCAGCCGCTCAACATGTTGTATTGCCCGTAGGTCTTTTGAATTCATAATGTAGGTGCCGTGTTCATCTTCAAACGCAGGCATCATTTCACCCGGGCGACCAGCCTCTTCAAGCATCACAATTTCATCACTGGGCGCACCAACGCCAAGTGTAGGCTCAGCAGGTTGCGTCATCACAATCTCGCCGGTCGCATTCTCTTGCGCCGAATGAACATCGTAATTCCAACGACAGGCGTTAGTACAAGTGCCTTGGTTTGGATCTCTTTTGTTAATATAACCAGATAGCAAACAACGGCCTGAATACGCCATACACAACGCACCATGAACAAACACTTCTAATTCAACATCAGGACATTTAAGGCGAATCTCTTCAATCTCATCTAATGACAACTCACGCGATAAAATCACCCGTTTTATGCCCTGTTTATGCCAAAACTGTACAGTCGCATAATTAACAGCGTTAGCCTGAACCGAAAGATGAATCTCCTGATCTGGAAATTGCTCTCTAACCAGCATAATCAACCCCGGATCAGACATGATCACCGCATCGGGTTTCATCGCTATCACCGGTTCAATATCTTTTAGATAGGTTTGAATTTTGCGATTGTGCGGTGCAATGTTACTGACCACATAAAGCTTTTTGTTTAGCGCATGAGCCTGCTCAATGCCTAACGCCAGATTTTCAAGGCTGAACTCATTGTTGCGCACACGCAGACTGTATCTGGGTTGACCTGCATATACAGCATCTGCGCCATAGGCAAAAGCGTAGTGCATGTTTTTGAGGCTACCAGCGGGAGATAATAATTCGGGTTTGAACATAGGTAAAAGCTCGATTTTTTGCGGGGAAGAGATTCATTTGTGTAGATAAAGAAAAGGGAGCCAAGCGGCTCCCTAAAAAATCAATCGTGTGTAAAACAAAGTTAGTCTACTAAAACTGTACTGAATCTTCCTTGATCCAGATCAAATTTCGTTGATTTACACTTATGGGTTGTAAAATTCACCACTTTTTCTCAAGTAATACCACCAGTTAATCACTAAACAAACCGCGTAAAAGATAGCGAACCCGTATAGAGCGTACTCAGGTGTGGTTGCCTTAATTTGCTCACCCAATACTTTAGGGATATAGAATGCACCGTAAGCGGCGACAGCTGATGTCCAGCCCAATACCGGACCTGATTGCTCTTTAGGAAAGACCTGGGTAATGGTTCTAAAAGTTGAACCATTGCCGATACCAGTAGCACCAAACAGTAACAAAAACAGCAAGAAGAACGGTAAGAAGAACACTTCTGGCGTAGCCGAGTTATAAGCAGCATTCATGTAATGAGCAACACCAACAGCACTGCCTATCATAACCACAGCACAAATCTGGGTAACCAATGCACCACCTATTTTATCAGAAATCCAACCACCAACCGGGCGAATAAGCGCACCGATAAAAGGCCCCATCCATGCATACATCAGTGCGCTTGGTCCGTTGGAATTGATTAAATCGTGTGTCATTACGCCATCGACCATCACATGTTGATAACCGAAGATTACTTTAATGGCCAGCGGAAACGAAGCTGCAAAGCCAATGAAAGAACCAAATGTCATGGTATAAATAACGCTCATAACCCAAGTATGTTTATTGCCAAAAATTCGGTATTGACGCTCAAGAGAGCCTTTGATCGCACCCGGTAGCATTTTTAAAGCAAACACAGTCCCGGTGATAACTAGTACCAACACAATCTCTTTTGGTACGCCAAAACCAGAGCCATTAGCAGACTCAGGCAACAACAACCATAAACCGACAAAAGCCGTTAAGAAACCAATGCCCAGCATCACCGTCATCAAAAACATCGATGTAGTAGGGTGCGCAGCATCAGGCGTTACCTCAGGTGTACGAATGTTATTCATACCAAACCAGCCCAAAAATGCCAACGGAATTAAAAACAGCATCCATACATAACCGGCGTTATGAATAAAGGTCTCAGAGCCTGCGGGAATTTTACCAATCAGGGTGCCACTGCCATTAACTAAGATCATTGGGTCGCCACCAAAAGCGGCAAAAGTCATAAACAAAGGCACCAGAATTTGCATGCTGGTCACACCAAAGTTACCTAACCCAGCGTTTAAGCCCAGTGCCAAACCTTGCTGTGACTTAGGATAGAAAAAGCTAATGTTAGACATTGAAGAAGCAAAGTTACCGCCACCAAAGCCCGACAAAAATGCCAACAACTGAAATACCCACAAAGGCGTGCTTTGGTCTTGCAGCGCAACACCAGTACCAAATGCTGGTATCATCAACAAAGCAGTAGTAAAGAAAATGGTGTTTCTACCGCCGCATAAACGAATAAAGAAACTGCTGGGGATACGCAATGTCGCCCCGGTCAATCCCGCTATCGCCATTAAAGAAAACAAATCAGGTTTGGCGAATGGAAAGCCCAAGTTCAACATCTGAACCGTAATTACGCCCCAATACAACCAAACAGCAAAACCACACAACAAACTGGGGATCGAGATCCACAGATTACGACTCGCTATTTTTTTACCTTCAGATTGCCAAAATTGGTCATCTTCCGGATCCCACTTTAATATATCTGACATGATACACTCCAAACGCTGGTTTTTAGTGTCGGGTATTATGAACACTCCAAATGCAACCAACAATTAACAGCATGGGGTATAGGCAGAGCCGAAGAAATCCATTAAACTTAGCGTTTTAAGTCACAGTATTCAATTAAATCAATGAGTTGTAAAATCTTCTATCTACCCCCTAATAAGTAGAATCGGTGTGATGAGAAAAATGGTTGAATACTATAAAACCTGATTTAGATCAAATAAACACAGTACTTGTATGTCAGCATACCCACTAATGATAAACACAGGCGAGGCAACACCCTAATGTCAGAAAAAGCGTCAGAACAAGCAGCAACCATAATGATGGTCGATGACCACCCCTTGTTACGCAAAGGGCTCAAGCAACTGATTGATATGGAAGATGACTTGGAGGCTGTAGCCGAAGCCAGCAACGGCAAAGACGCCGTAGAAATAGCTCGTGACCTAGACCCCGACCTAATACTGCTCGACTTAAACATGCAAGGCATGGACGGCATAGAAACCCTACAAGCCTTAAGGGCCGCAGGTGTAAGCGCCCGAATCATCATGCTTACCGTGTCAGATAATGACGAAGACGTAATATCAGCCATATCAAACGGTGCCGATGGTTACTTGTTAAAAGACATGGACCCTGAAGAAATCATCGAAAAAGTGCGCCAAGGTGCACTTGGCAAAATGGTGATAAGCGACCGATTAACAGAAATTCTCGCCACCGCCATTCGTAAACCACAAAAACAAACCACTAGCCTCATCTCAACCCTAACCAGCCGAGAATACGAAATTCTAAAACACATAGCCAAAGGCTTAAGCAACAAACTCATCGCACGCGAGTTAGATATTTCTGACGGTACTGTAAAGGTTCACGTAAAACACTTACTTAAAAAACTCAGTTTACGTTCGAGGGTAGAAGCGGCGGTGTGGATGGTAAATCATCAGAAGGGGTGATAAGTCGTCTTATAATGCAATTATGACGCTCATGAATTCTCTTATCTTTGAACACAAGAGAATTCTGGCTAGTGAATGTTACTTACAACATTCTGGCAGCAATAGGTTACAAGCAAACTAAAAATCTTATAAGTCAGGTGGTGTAAGGCCCGCTTCGCGTAAAATCTCTCTTAAACGTTCGTTTTCTTGTTTTTGCAGTTCAACTTTAACCTTAGCTTGCTCAGTTTGCACATTAGCCTGTTCGTTAGCCTGTTCGATTTGTTCGTTAGCGTACTTTAGTTGCTCTGCGTTGTCTTCCAACTGTTTTCGCTGCTGCTCGGCGATATATTCTTCAGACCACTGAATGCGCAGCGCTTCCAAACGACCTTTATAACGGTGGTAATCTTCAGATTGGTCAGAAAACGCGGTTAGAACAGTCATAGCTTCTCTCATCTGGGGTAATTGCTTGAGGTCAGGCGGTAAATGCTTAAAGTTTTTACCTTCCTTAAAGAAGTTTATACCCAAGCAACCTCAAAAAGCGAATTCAGTGGGAGTTAAAATCACTTTAGGTAAGGTAAATGATTGCAGGTTTAGCCATCTAAATCAAAATTATTTAACGCAGCATAAAGTGATTTTAAACCCACCCAAAGGGAGCTTTTGAGCAATCCCATTTCGTTGTCGCACTGATTTGAAAGGGTAATGCCATTCCTGCATCACCGCGCCTAGAAATGGAATTGCTCATAAGCTCTGAATCTCGTTTTTTGAGGTCACTTGGGTATACCGAATTATCAACTGGTTGTAATCTATCCGGCTTACGCCATTTACCAAGCTCCAACACATGAATCGACATATGATCCGATAACAATACATTGTTATGCCTATCAAACGCCTCAAAATGATGATGAAAAGGCACCGAGCTTTTTATCATCGTGCCAGTTAACAACCAAATAGAAATCACAGGCTTGAGCTGGGCAAATCCAACACCTTCAACTAATTGACCCTGATATATATCACCCCAATTACACAGCATTCTATTAGCAAGGAATGCAGGCGTAGCCACTTGAACCTCTATCTGATATGTAACGCCGTTTTCATCTTGCGCTTTAATATCAACAATCGACAGTTTATCTTCTTCATAGTCTTTGTCGTTATAAGGGTTTTGCACCACAATTCGGGTTATCAGCACCTTTGGTTTCAAAACACTGTTGACGAAATTCATCAGTAACTTTTCACGGCCAATTGCACCGAGAATTTTTTTAAACACACAATCGATTGTAGGGTCGATAAAGTATTTCATATTGATGGCTTATATTAACTGTATATAAACACAGCTTATTTTATGTACAGTCAATAGCAAGCAAATAGCTGGTTATTTAACCAGTTTATTATTCAACTTACATAAGCTGGCACAAAGCTAAAATCAACACAAACCCCACCAGACGCATGATTACCAATATTCAACGCCCCACCCAAATTACGACTACGCTCTTTCATGATCACCAAACCATAGTGATTGAGCTTTTCTGGGTCATGCGGTATTCCCACCCCATCATCTTTTACCGACAAATGAATGCGTTTGCTGTGATCTGAATCAAGCCCAATAATGACGTTATCACCCTTAGAATGATGCACCGCATTTTGGGTGGCTTCGCGAATAATTTGCAGCAGGTGAATCTCTTCGTTGGGCGACAGCGGTATATTCCCTAGGTTAAAATCTAACGCTATGTTCATTTCACTACGAGACTGATGTTGTTTTACTGTTTCTTCTAAGGCGTGCAACAACCCCTCGGTATCTATCTTTAACCTAAACGTAGTCAGCAATTCGCGTAACTGCCGATAGGCTGAGCTCAAGCCTTCTTTGAGTTCATTAGTGATCTCTTCTATTACCTCAGGCTCTGCCTCTTTGGCGTGGCTTTTTTGCAGGCGGGTGACCTGAATTTTCAAATAAGACAACGCTTGCGCCAACGAGTCGTGAAGCTCTCTGGCAATGGTCGTTCTTTCATCCATAAGTGAAATTCTGCGGGTTTGCTCGGATTGATTTTTGAGGCTCAACGCGACCGCTATTTGGTCGGCAACCGATTGAATGATTTGATTTTGCCAGTCGGCCAATGCGCAAGTTAGCGATACATTACACACCAACACGCCATAATTATGACCTTCTTTAAACAATGGGAATTTCAGTTTTTGACTACCGCCAGATTTTTCAGTAAACGGTTGCTCTCCAATGCAACGGTTGCAGTTTTTATTGATGCAATCGTCGTTCAAATCCTTCTGTTCATCTGAAATAAAATGGTCATATGGCACTTCACCATTGGCGGTCATCAGGCATAAATCAATATCTTTAATGCCAACAATATCTGACAATTCTTCAATAATGTCAGAAAAATCACTGGCTTCTTGTTTGTTTTCATTGAGTTTTTTAGCAGTGTCATACAACAGTTGAATAGCACGATTTGAACGGCGTAATTCGATGGTTTTGTTCGACACACGTTTTTCTAGGTCGCCATACATCCGCGAAACCGCATTGCAGCTGTGATTAAAGCTTTGCGCCAACAACCCCAGTTCATCTGCCGATTCTACCTTTACCCGATGGGTGAAATCCCCAGCACCAATTTTACGTGCCATTTGTGCCAGCTCTCTCAAAGGCAAGGCAATATTGTGGTGAACTGAATGCAGCGAGAAGTAAACCAGCGTTAAGGTCAAAAACAACGCCGCCAATTGAATGATACGCAACCATTCGATTTTTTGCTCTGCCTCGCTCTGATATGCCTGTACCAACAACTCTATAACTTCAACAAAACTCGAAATTTCTGAAATCTGTATCGTGCGGTCAATTACCGAAGGTTTAATCACATTTTGCCAACGCTCGAGCACCACTTGATATCGAGTGTCGGTCTTTGAGCGGTCACCACGAGTAAATCCGCTGAGCATAATATTGTCTAACAGGGTTTGATCAAATTCATCGACATTGGCTTTAATTTTATCCGTTTCGCTAACCAAACGATAAGCCTGCATTCGTAGTGAACCCGACAGGTTAATAGTGGCGGCATCATGTTCAGCCATGTCAGAAATAAACACCGAGCTGAACATGGTCACTATAGACAATGACACCAAGGAGACCATTAATACACCAATTCGAGTGATCACCGATTGTTTTGTTTTGTTTAACATTTTGTCCTCCAAGTCACGCCAGCCGAATTTTAAAATGCCACCAAACCTTTTGTTTTTCAATACCACCAAGTAATACCCCCTAATGGCGTAACGACAACTCAAAACAAACCCAAAAACAAAAAAAACACACTAAGTAATTGTTTATATTGAATTTACCTTTTTATTTAAACTACCCCAAAGGTGGTAGTTGGGTGT
>CALKGI010000009.1 GCA_938085045.1 uncultured Alteromonadaceae bacterium | reverse complement strand
GTGCAACCAAATAAATTTTATAAACTTATACAAAACGTCGAGTTTAGCGCTAGATTTGATACCTAAGTTATTGATTTACTGTTCACAGCCAGATCTACACCCGCACAGTTAGGTTATGGTGAAGGTGATGAAACGACGGTGACGGCTTTTGGGCGAGATGCTAAAAACAAACCTGTTACGCAATATTTTGTACACCCTTTTACTTTAACTAACAAAAAAATTGTTGATGAATTAGCGCTGCATTTGTTGGTTGATGATGGTGCCATTGTTTATTTAAATGGAGTAGAGGTCGCGCGATACCATCTACCTAAAGTGGTTGATGCTTTAACGCTAGCCACAGGCGCTTTTATAGAGAGTGCCTGGATAAAAACCGCGATTGATAAAACGTTATTACGACAAGGCGAAAACCTTTTGGGGGTGGAAGTTCACCAAATTAGTGCACATAGTTCAGATCTTAGTTTTGATTTGGCTTTGGCATATCAACCAAGCCGTCACGTAAATGCCATGGTGCCTGAGGTGGTGCCTGAACAGGAGCTGAAGGCAGGAAAATCGGTGGCCATTTCGACAAACAACGCCAAGGTATTTTCAACGCTTTATAAAATCAAATTACCCGCTGGGGTGCCAATATTAACCCTTAGCGCCACTGGTGGTAGTGGCGATGCTGATTTATACCTGTGCAAAGATAAACCACCGACATTGACCGAGTGGCATGCCCGGAGCGCTCAAACTGGCGATGAACAAGTTGTGCTCAAAGCGCCTGAGGCCGGGGTTTATTACGTAGCATTATATAGTTATCGACCCTTTGCTGATGTGACGTTATTGGCGACTTGGTGACCCACCTTATTTTAATCATCAACCTTGATTGACCAAATATCGCCACTGGGCTGGCTGAACTGACTATTGATAAAGCGGTAAAGCATTTTTTGTGGACGGTTTTTTAATGACATCAAAGGAAAGTCACCGACCACTTGATGGGTGTTCTCATAAATTGCTAATTGCCATAATTGACTTTGCGCTAAGTCGTTTTGCTGGGTTAGGTAATAGATATATTCGTTATCGACAAACCAATTACGCCTAACGTTGATTGTTGGTCGGTTTGGCAATAACACCGCCGCGCTTTGAAAATCCCACAGCCAAAAATCATTGGTTTCACTGTTGATGTAAATTAACCGACGTTTGTCGGGGGTTAACCGGGCTTGAAAGATGTTGGTATCAGTCAGTGCTTTAGATTGTTTGGCGTTTATATCGTATTGAAAGAGCCGCCAGCCAGCTTCGGTTTTTACGCTGTAAAGCAGCTGATTATTGCTTTTCCAGCCGACTAGGTTGGCTGGTGTGTTAGATGGCTCAACTGCAATTTTGCTTAACTTTTTATAGTCGGAATGCGCATTGTCGGGGTATGCATTGTCGGGGTTTGCATTGTCGAGGTGATAGAGGATTAGATGATAGCTGTCATTTGTTTTGCTCATTGCCGCGACCATTTTGTCGTTTGGCGACCAATCAACATCAAACACACTGTCGGCGGCGGATGAAGTCACAGGAATAATGGTATTGCCACGGCGTAACCACAACATGGTTTTTGAGCTACGGGTTGAGACAAAAGCCAAATCTTGGCGACCATGACTAATGCTCGCCTCGTTGTCGAGGGTTTGAGATTGAGTCAATAAATGGCCGGTTTTATCGCCTGCTAAATCAAAGCTGAACAGTTGCGCATTATGTTGTGCGTAACCTATCAATAATTGTTTACTCGTTTGATGATAAAACATTGAATGGGGTTTTGCGCTTTGCTGGGCAAGGCCGGTTTTTTGCTGCTCACCGCCAAGCTTTAATTTTACGAACCCGTCTTGAACACCCAGCAATAAAGTGTCTGGCGTTAACCAGCAATAGCTGTAAATGCGTGAATAATTACCGCTTATTTTGCGTTGTTTACCGCGTAAATCGCTGATAAATAACGCCTGCTCATTGAATGCAAACTCACGTACAAAGGCAAGCTGTTTACCGCTGGGTGAAAATTTTGGCAAACTGTCTGCTATGCCCAGCCCCCCATCTGTGTGCACATTTAGGTTATTTAATTGCGTATGCAGGGTGAAAATAACGGGTTTTGCACTGATCGGATGCGCCTGACTAAACGCTAGCAATGTTTGTTGTGGGTGTAAGCTTAGTCCTTGGCTGGTTTTGTTGAGTTGAGCAATCACTTTGGATTTTTGATTGTGCCAGTCAAATTGAACCAATTCAAAACGGCCAAGGTGTTCGCTAAGGGCAATAAGTGACTGGCCGTCATTGCTGAATACCGGATAGCTGTAATGGTGAGCCAAATTGCCCAGTGAGAGTGTGGTATTGGCGTTTAGTTGCAGTTGTAACCGGCCTGTTTTATCTGCATCGTTAGCAATATAGGCAATGGATTTACCATTGGGTGCCATCGTCGGCATGATATTTTGTGCTTTGTCATACGTTTTGCGTTGCCATGTGTCGTTATTAAGGGTGAAAGGCTTAGTGTTAGGTTTTGGCCACAACACAATAGCGCACAGTGTAAGCACTAAAACCAATGCGGTGAAATATCTTATGCGCGAATTTGTAGGCGCTGGCATCTTGTTGAGCATAGCCTGATGTTGGTCGATTTGAGGGTCGGGCAAAAGGGTCACCGGAGCGACCAACTTATAACCTTGATTTCTGATTGTCGCGATATATTCAGGGCTGTTGGCCGTATCGCCAAGTGTTTTGCGAATAGTTGAAAATACCCGGTTTAGTGCATCGTTGGTCACCACTTGGTTTTGCCAGAACTGTTCAAACAAATGTTCGCGGCTCACCACTTGGCCTGCGTGGGCCACCATATAGTGTAAAACCGCCATGGCCTTGGGCTCTAGTTGAGCCGTTTGTTGGCCCGAGGGGTTATCTTTGGTTAGCGTATTTTGCCTTGCATCGACTTGCCATTGGCCAACTTGAAAACGGTAGAATGTGGTTTCGTTGTTTATGATGGGTTAATCCAAAAAGGGCAATCACAGGGGATTGCCCCTACGTTCATTTTATCACTCTACCTCAATTAAACGACAGGTGTCACTGTCAAAATCAACCACTATGGTGGCGGTACCGTTTGAGCCCGAAATTTCAAGGTAACCCCAATACTCATCTAAATTGTTTAACCACACACATTCGGTGTTGTCGCTACCGGCCGAGCTGGCATCTACGTTGTCGCCATTAGGCCAGCTCTGATTACTGAACTGAATATCGAGGTTGCCATCGCCATGACCTGTGGTTATGGCGATGCTTTGATGGTTTTCTACGTCACCTATTGAGAATAAAATTCTGTCGTTGTTATCAAGGCATTGGGGCTCACCCGCAGTTAGCCTACGTTCTGTGTAGGGGGCTTGCGTAGCACAGGCATCGGGCAAAGTGGGGCCACTTGGAATAGTGGCTGTATAATTGCCAACAAGGGCAACATCGGCGTAGTTGTCGAAGCCGAATATCATAATGTGGTAGGTGCCTTTTTGGGTGGGCTCCATGGTGCAGGTTTCTTTGTTTCCACCTTTGTAAGGACGACAGTCATATTCGGTTTTAGTCGGTTGCTGGCCAAAGCGAACATATAAGTCGGCATCGCCACTGCCGCCTAAAAGACTAAGCACCAAGTCTTTGGCACCCAAGGGAATATCCATAGTGTAATGGGTCGATTGGCCTTTTTCGCCAGCTATCATTATGGTGTTGCCATTGGTCAGTTCTGTACTGAGTGACGATATTGTTATTGATGCATTGGTTGTGTTTGTTAGCCCACCATTATCGGTTACCGTTAGTTGTAGATTATAGGTGCCGCTGGTGGCGTAGCTATGTGACGGGTTGGCTAAATTGCTGGTGTTATCGTCGCCAAAATCCCACAGGTAATGCGCAATGGTGCCATCTATATCGGTGCTGTTGGCCCCACTAAAAGCAATGGCTGTGTTGCTTAATCCGGTTGCTGGTGCGTCGATGTTTGCTGTGGGGGCTTGATTGACTGTTTTGTCGAGGTGACGAATAGTAAAATGATCAATCACTGCGCCTACTGGGCTTATCACATTCACCTTCATGTCATCGCCATCAATATCTAAAACCATTGAACCACGACCGCCATAAACATAATCGCTAGGGTGACGGTCACCATTATCTATTTGCGCTTGGGTGACTTTACTGGCCGAGCTGTTACCGCCGCCACTGCCTGCACCATGAGTGATATAAACGGTGCCTGAGTTAGGCTTACGTGCTTGTTTGGTGTACGCACCATCGCTAGCTACCTGACCATCGCCCATGTTGAGGTTATGAGTTGCACCATTAAAAGTGGTCGAATCGCCGTAGTGATTGCTCATCAACCGAGTGCGGGTGTAAAAATGATTGTGACCTGCCATAACTAGGTCAACACCGTGTTTTTCTAGTATTGGCAGAAAGTTTTCGCGCATTCGAATCAGCCCGCTTTCGATATCTGAATCATGGCCACTTTTACCATAGGGGGCATGATGAAAAATTGAGATTAACCACTGTGCGTTTGACTGGCTTAAGTCGTTTTCGAGCCATTCATCCATGGGGCCGCTTAATTGGTTATGCTCTGAGTCGGCAGAATTTAGCACCACAACGTGGATATCGCCGTAATCAAAAGAGTAATAACCTTTGTGATTTGAGGGTTCTCCGCCTGCTTCGCCGTTAGTTGGCGTGCTGAACAGGTCGTAATAACCGCCCGTTTGGGTTTCAACTTTGGCTGTGCGACTGTCGTGGTTACCCATTGCTGGCCACAGAGGCGATTGTTTAAGTAGGTCTGGGTATTGATTAAACACAGCATTTTGATATTCCTGTATGGTGCCGTCGTTGTAAGCGTTGTCGCCGAGCATCAGCCAAAAGTCGGTGTAGCGGTCGTTGTTAAAGGTTTTGAATCCGTTGAGTACATATTGTTGGTCTTGGGTGGTGGGATTGGTGCCAGCTCTACCTGGGTCGCCGACCACCCATATTCGGGTTGAGGTCGCCTGACCGGGTGTGGGAGAGGTTTCAAAAAACGTGGTGTTATCGTTGCCTGCCAATACGGCTTCAACTGTGCCAATTGAATAATAATAACGGGTTAACGGTGTAAGCCCGGTTAACTTTACTATGTGTTTGGTTTTGGCTGTGGTGTCGGTTTGGTCAGTATTTAAGGCATTAACTGCTGCGCCGAAACTGACTTTACTAGTGGTAGCAGTATCAGTGTCCCAGCGAATGGTCATACTGTTTTGGGTGCCCAGTTGCACATAAGGGCCTCGTACAATAGAGGCGGCTTCTACAGTGGTGATAAAGCTTAATATCAGCATTAACATCAATGTGTTAAAACGCGACTTATCGCGTTTGATAGATTTTGAACGGGGTAAAGAGATCATTTTTAAAGACTCCAGTCAGTTTGATTTAATTGTTATAAGGGTGTTTATCAATTGTTAGATTTTGCTTGAACAGTGTTGCCGACACCAATGCAATTAGGGGAGTGATGTTTGCTGATGGAACCTGATGGCAGGTGATGTTGTTGATAATTATGAATATTTAATGCGCAATACGGTGGTGATACTGTTGATTGAATCATCAACGACTGATTTTACATATTTACTTCAATCAACCGCCTTTGGTTGTTAATGACTTAAGCATCCTTTAAAATCGATGGCCTGTTTATTCTTTTGAGTTTTGTTAAATCTGTGACCAAACCCCAATTTATTCTGCATTATCTGTTACTCAACAAGTACGCTTACCTTTTTGCCATTTTTTGCATTTTTATCGTCAACTGGCTGCAAGTTGAAATTCCGCGATACATTCAACAAGCCATAGATTTATTGAGCCAGTCATCAGCTGACGCCCAAGGGTCATTGGTCGAAAACGTGCAAATAGTGATAGCCTTGTCTTTGGTTATGGTGCTGGTTCGAATATTGTCACGTATGTATTCGCTAAACCCCGGTCGAATTACCGAGGCAGCGCTTAAAAATGACTTGTTTTATCGGCTAAATCGGCTGCCACGTACTTTTCACACTAAATTCCCTTCGGGCAAACTGATATCGATAATTAACAACGACTTAAATGGTATTCGACTGTTTTATGGTGTGGGTTTTTTGCAGCTGTTTAATATTCTGTTTGCACTGTCGTTAACGCCGTTATGGATGTGGAAAATCTCGCCTAAACTGACACTCTATTCTGTTGTTCCGGTGGCTTTTGCTTTTGTGATTTTTCGTTTCGGGCTGCGCCGTTTACGCCAGTTGCACACCCAGCGGCTCATTCGCCTGCAAGACCTGTCGACCCAATTGATGAATTATTTATCGGGTATCGACATGATTAAAAATCAACAAATGGGCCCTTGGGTGTCTGAGCAAATAGAGCAAGTGAACCAGCGGTTATTGACCTGTACGTTGCAAATCACCCGCATTCAAACTTTTGTTATGCCCATTTTAGATTATGCCAACCAATTGATGAAAATCTTGATTTTAGGCTTAGGTGGTTATTACGTGTTGCAAAGCGAATTAACCATCGGCCAAATCACTGCGTTTTTGTCGTACTCGGTGTTGTTGGCGTTGCCGTTGATGAGTTTAGGGCGAATTATGACAGTGTACCAAATGGGCATGGTCAGTATTGACAGTGTATTGACCGTTCTTAATCGACCGGTGCCCGAGCAAGATGACGTTCATCTAGAAGAGGCGCAAAAACAAAACCTGCAAGGTAGTACTTTGACGGTGAAAAACCTGAGTTATCAGTATCCTGTTGATAAAACACAAGTAAGCAGGCCGGTTCTAAACAACATTTGCTTTACCATCGAGCCCGGTAAGAAACTCGGCGTATTGGGTAGCATCGGCTCAGGCAAAAGCACCTTGGTTAATTGCCTTAATCGTTATTTAGACGTTGAACCGGGGCAAATATTTTGGGGTGACAAAGACATCACTAATATGTCTCGGCAAGACTTGCGCTCATTTGTCACAACCATGACCCAAGAAGCGTTTTTATTCTCTGACACCATCGAAGAAAACGTCCGTTTTGGCGCTGATGAGTTGACAACTCCTGTCAGCCAAGAACAAGTTCAACAAGTGCTGCGATTAAGCCAGTTAAGTGATGATATTCGCGCTTTTACTGATAAAGAGCAAACCATAGTCGGCGAAAAAGGCATTATGCTGTCGGGCGGTCAAAAACAGCGTTTAAGCATTGCCAGAGCATTACTGACCCCGGGCGATTTGATCATTATGGACAATGTATTGTCGGCTGTTGATTACGAAACCGAACGCAAAATTCTTAATTCAGTGTTTGACCACATCAAAGATAAAAGCCTGTTGGTGGTTTCTCATCGTATCAGTGCACTAGAGAATATGGATGAAATACTGGTGTTAGAACAAGGCGAGATTATTGCCAGAGGCAGCCATACTAAGCTGCTCGAATCGTCTGACTATTATCGGCAAACTTGGGCATTGCAACAGCAAGATGCACAGGATGGCCAAGCAGCCGATTTAGACCAAAAGGAGAGCAGTTAATGATCAAAGCACTGGATTTTCACTACCTAAAGCATTTCTACCAATACGCTCGGCAATACCCAAAATACGCGCTGTTTGGACTGTCGATGATGCCATTGTCGATTGCGGCCAACTTGTTATTTCCATGGTTAGTCATTCAAATCATTGATACCAAGCTGATGGCAGGCGAGATGGATGGGTTGTATCAGCTCATTGCTTGGATGGTTTTGGTATTAGCTGTTAACTATTTGGCCGATGCATTGTATTCGTATTTTTTACGCAAAACAGGACAGCTGGCGGTTTTTGATATGCGTTCGGCTTTGTTTAAACGGGTATTGCACTTACCTAGAACGTATTTCGACAAAACGCCATCGGGGATGACCTTGTCGCGGTTAACCAGCGATTTAGAGGCCATTGGCGAATCGTTTGTACTGGGGGTTTTAAGCTTGGTAAAAGACTCTATCAATACTGTGGCGGTGTTGGTTTTTATGTTTTATATCAATTGGCAGCTCACTTTGGTGATTTTGGCGGTGTTTCCACCCATTCTTTGGCTCACTCAATTTGTTCGTAATAAACTGCGTGCCTTTTACCTTATCACTCGTAGCTCTTTGGCCAAAGGTACGGGTTTTTTACACGAATGTTTATCAGGCGTGAAAACGGTGCAGCTGTATGGCGCCGAGCAAGCAGTAGAAACACGATATAAAGCCTATACCACCGACTTTATGCGGGCGCAGTTAAAAACCAACAAATATGACGCTACCTTGTATTCACTGATCACCGGTATTACTACCATCACCATCGGCCTCATCATTTGGTATGGTGCGCAAATGGTGTTGGCGGCAACCGTGACCCTTGGCGTATTGATTGCCTTTATTAATACCTTAGAAAAGGTCTTTGTGCCGCTGCGTAATTTCACCTCTGAGATAGCCTCGATTCAACGCTCGTTCGCTGCATTTGAGCATATTGAAGCGTTATTTATAGAACCTTTAGAAGAGCAGGACCGAGTCTTACGTACTGCCGACGAGGTTAAGAATGACTTGACTGATTTTGAGTCTTTGCAATTTATTGATGTGAGCTTTAGGTATAACGAGCAAACACCCTATGTGTTAAAAGGGGTTTCTTTTGACTTGAACAAAGGCGAACAATTGGCGCTGGTTGGCACTACGGGTTCGGGAAAATCGACCATTATGCGGTTGTTGAACAAAGTCTATATGGACTACGAGGGTAGCATTTTATTAAATGGTATTGAGCTGTCGCAAATACCCAAAGACAGCATGTTGCACTTGTTTTCGTTAATGCAGCAAGACACTTTTTTGTTTGAAGAGAGTATTCGTTTTAATATCGGCCTAGGCAATGAGCAAATTAGCGCTGAAGCTGTGATTGATGCGGCAAAATATGTTTACGCTCACGATTTTATCATGGCTTTGCCCGACCAATATGATTGCCCGTTGACCAACAGCGGCAGCAACTTGTCGGCCGGACAAACTCAATTGATTTCGTTTGCCCGCGCCATAGCCCAAGGCGGGCAGGTAATGATGCTAGATGAGGCGACAAGCTCGG
>CALKGI010000008.1 GCA_938085045.1 uncultured Alteromonadaceae bacterium | reverse complement strand
AAACCGTTCGTGATTGGTCGGAAAAATTGGTTATTTAGTATGACAGGAAATGGCGCGCAGGCCAGTGCGATGCTGTACAGTATCATCCAAACCGCCATAGCCAATGGCTTAACCCCGTACGACTACATTTGCCATTGCCTCAAACATCTCACCCACGAGCCTGAGAACATAGAAGCCATTTTGCCTTGGAACGTTAAATTAGGCTAGGTGTGTGAAACTGGACGGACACCTTGAAAAGCATACATATGCAAAATTGACATACGAAAAGTTCCATTACCAGTCACGAATTTACTCTTTTTTGGTAAAAATACCGAAACCAGTGTTTTATACGACTGTAATTGCATGTACAATTATCCTCTATCTCAACTAAGTATTCATTTTAAGGGGGCAATGTGCTCGAAAGCGATCGTAGGTGGGTTTATTTTTATGACCTCAAATTGGAGTCTTATCCAAAAGAAGCTCCTAGATTTGAAATGGCCAAAGTAGTAAAAAACGTTCATGGAGCATTTCGAAACGGCCCTATAACTTGGTCTTATAGGAATAGTGAAGTAACGGTGAGAATTGCTGATATGAAAGTTAGCGATGAATTTACTTCAATCCTTGTACATTTAGCTGATATTAAAGCTTCCGATCCTGCATTTTCGAATGTAGTTACAGGTAACGTCCGAGTTGAGGAAAAGCAAAACAACGAAGGTATTGGTGTTGGTTGCCACATTGTTATACAAAATACGGCTTACAACGAACAATCAAATAGCTATTTAACAATAGTTGAAGAGGTTCGTGGTATTTCTAAAACGATAATTCAAAGTTTCTTGGCAAATGTATTGCGAAATCACAGTTCTGAGGAATATACAGTTACAAATAAAAAGGAAAAAGCTAAAAAGTGCAGACCAAAACCTCATTTGGCAGCTCATGGAAGTAAAACCCTTAAAGAATCTTTAGAGAACGGCGCATTAACTGGAATAGTTCTTTTGGATAATAAGGCAGGCGAAGTATTTGACGATGATGATGAATTAACATTAAATGGTAGGCAGATGAAAATTAAAGTCACAAGTGCCCCTACAGGAAACAAAGCGTTAGACATATTACAAAAAGTAAAGGAAAAGTACGCAACGGATTACGACCAACTTCGCTTTACCTATAGTGAAAAAGTAGGTACTAGGAAAGTGAAAAATCCTGGTGCTGCAGAGAAAAAGAAAGACGTAAAACGACAACGAAATATGCAATTTGAAACAAAGCTCAAAAACTTCGCTGAGCAGCTATTCTCAAAATCAGAATTAGTGGTGCTAAAAGATGATATTGGGCAGTGTGAAAGGTCGGTGCATATAGGCCTAAATAACGCAATGAAACGACTTATAAAAGAAGCGGCAACATAAATGTACTTAATTCGGAAGCTTTTTACACCACTGAAGTATTTAAAAATATACCACAAGCAAAAGTTCTTGGTAGATTTTTGGGCACCCGTAATTGTTTCCGTTTTTCTTGTTGGCCTGTTGGCCTTTTTACCAGCAGATGTTGATATTTTGGGTAGTCAAGGCGTATTGAATCGAGTTAATGGCTTGCTACAAATACTCTCAGGATTTTATGTTGCAGCATTAGCAGCTATAGCGTCATTTAATAGTGAAAACTTAGACAGCTTACTAGGCGGGCTAGGTGTCAAGCTGAATGGGAGACAGCTTACTAGGCGCCAGTTTCTATCTTACCTTTTTGGCTATTTGGCATTTATAAGTTATACACTTGTGTTGTTAGGCATTGGTATTGGTATATTTCTCCCTAATATTGAGTTAGTTGTAACCGCAGTAAAATCTCAAAACTTAATTATGTGGATTAAGTATATTTTTCTAACCATTTACTTCACAATTTTATGCTCCATGTTTTTCACAACCTTGCTTGGCTTGTACTATTTAACTGAAAAAATTCATGAGGATCGCACTGAATTTGTAAAGCGAGATTGAGTTATAACAATCACTCAAGATCTATACTGTCAATATCTAATTTTGAAACAACATTTACATATTTAATCTTATGTGAAAAGGTCTTCGATACTGTTTTTACTAACACCAATCGCCAGTTTAAGATAACAAAAACCTTAATAACAAAAATATAATTTAAGGTCCGTATTCATACCATCAAGCGCGTTAAATTTTATGGATTCATCATGACGGTTTTTACACAACTGCTGGATACATTAATTAGTGAACAAGTTTCAACAGGCACTACCACTCCAAAGCGGTGCTCAAAGACGATAAAGAGCATTCAGGCCATAATAACTATTTAAACAGTTACTTTTAGTCGATAACCATATTGTATAAGAATGGCTAGCTGACTATTATGGCGGGGCAACTATTCACTGAGTCTTTATATGTCTGACGTTCTAGAAACCGCAAACCATGAGATTCACCTCAATAGCTGTAAAGTCACCTATAAAGGTGAAGATTTAAAAATCCGCACTAAAACCTTCTTATTGTTAAAATTTTTGGTTGAATCAGCAGGTCTTGTCGTCAGTAAACAACAGATACTAGATGAAGTCTGGCAAGATGTGGTTACAGATGATCAGGTTATTTTTCAGTCGATAAAAGAACTCAGAAAAATTTTTGACGGTATTGATGTGATTAAAACATACCCTCGAAAAGGTTATGCCTGGGTACCGCCAGTTACGTCTAAAATGCACAATGACACCCCAGCTAAATCCCAACAAAGTAGTATTTTCACCACAATAAATAGAAAAAGCTTGTTTGTAAGTCTTGGGATATTGCTATTGATTACCGTCTTTGGTTTTTTGGCCAACAATCAATACCAGCCGCAATCAAGTGAAGGCTCTGTTGTTATTTTACCTGTAGTAAATGAGCTAACAAATGGCGATCACCAATGGGTTCGATTAGGCGTAATGGATCAGGTTATTCATCGATTACCTTCTTCAACCCTATATGGTGTGCTGCAAACCGATGATGTATTGGCCGTAATGAAACGCGCTCAATTGCCTGCAATAGATTTAAAACGAGAAGATATGGATAGTATTTTCTCTGTGTCTGGCGCAACGCTTATTGTTGCATCCAACTTGTCTGGCAATATTAATGATTACCAACTGATCTACAACCTTCATAGACGAAACAGTATAGAGCGTGGCGTTATTCTTGGTGAAAACATAACGGTTATGGCCAATCAATTGGCGGCGCTTGTTGGTAAAAAAATTGACCTGAATCTAACCGATGAAGACATTACCTATCATTCTGATTTTGCCAACGAAATGCTGGCAGCAGCATTAAACAAAATCAATAACCAAGAATATAGCGCGGCAAAAATACTGCTCACCGCAGCCAAAGAAATAGAACCAAACAACTTGGTGGTAAGCAGGCACCTTGCGCAAATGTTAATCATCAATAATCAGCTTGAAGAGGCTCAAGAAAATTTACATAAAGCCATTGCACAAGCCCAAATACAAGACAACAAAAGAGAATTGGCAAGGCTTCACACAATTTTAAGTCAAAGTTACTTAAGAGCTGGCAACCCCACAAAAGCCATTGATATATTAATGAGCGCACAACGCAATGCAAAAGCCGTTAACGATTGGCTCTATTTGGGTTATATCGCCTCAACAAGAGGCAAGGCTTATCAATTTAGTCAGCGCTTTACACTGGCAGCAGAAGCTTTCGAATCGGCAATAAATTACCATAAAGTCATTCAATGTCCTTTTGGACAAGCACAAGGATTTATAGCGTTGGCAGAATTAGCACTGAGTCAGGGCGAGCATGAAAACGCCCAGCAACAAATCGAACGCTCTTTGGCGATCATTGAAGAACGAGGGCTCTCAGGACTTAAAGAAACCGCTTTAGAAGTATCACAAATGATTAACCCAACGAAGGCTTAAAAAAACCACTTATAAAATAACTATTTATAATCAATAAGATAAGTGTAATTTCAGAACATTTCAGATGTTTTCATTGGCCGTTTTGCCACTCATAATACACTGTAGAGCCATTGTTTTTACATCAATGGAAATCACAAATTATTATGAATAGATTAAAAGAGTCATTGCTAAAATTCCCTGTGACAAGCGTCATTAGTCTGGTTGTTTTTTGTATTGCAGCGCTTGTATTTATCCCACCCTTATTCATATCAACCGACAACCGGTTTGGTAAAGACATTGCCCACAGCATCATTCAGTTAGTGCTTTGTGGAATCATTTTCACCAGCATTCACAAATTTGGTTGGACCAACAAAACAGGCATAACCACAAAATTTAAAGATTGGCCAAAAAAGTGGTGGATCACCGCTTTGCCAATGGCGCTGTTGGCTTTACTCAATGTTCTTGGTTTAGACAGCACCTTGCTGGTTTTTGACAGTGAGAAACTGCTCAGCTGGCTATTTGTTAATGTCACTACAGGTATCTTTGAAGAGTTGTTGTTAAGAGGTCTTTGTTTTTATGTATTGTTGAATGCTTGGCAGCATAAAAATAGCGCTTTGTTCAAAGCCGCCATTGCTCAAGCGGTTATTTTTGGCGCTGCACACCTCATAAACCTGACTGTTGCAGCGCCTCTTGATGTGTTTGCACAGGTAACGTATGCCACTTTATTTGGTATTGGTTTTGCGGGGCTATTAACCCACACAAAAAGCTTATGGTTACCCATCGGTATTCACACGCTCATCAATGCAACTTCTGGGTTTGCCATATACTTTATTCCAAATGTTGTTGCGTCGTCAGTTGATTTAACGGCTTATATCGTTGGTATTGTCATTATATCGATATGTTGTACAGTCCCCGGTTTATATCTGTTGCGAAATGCAAACCGAAAAATGCCTGATGGCCAAACAGCTGCTGTCCAAGCAGCTCATGCCCAAGTAACTGATGTTTAAACGATAACGACGAACAAATAAGGCTATTGAGGGTGACGATTTGTAAGCTGCAACGCTCTAAGCGTCACAACAACCCATTATTCTGGACGAACAGCCTTAGCGGGTTTAGCCTTTATTCTATAAATATTACTGCTAACTTGCGGGTTATCAATTTCAATAATGCCCTCTTTGCCAAACTCAATTGTTAATTTGGGGTTCGCAATGATCTTTTCATTCCCTTGCGTAACTTCGATTAATTCAATATCCAACAGAGCGTATTCACCACTGTCGGTCACCTGAAAATTAAAGGCGAATTCCTCGTTTATTTTATATGAAGCCTTATAATCAAAATCACCCCACATTATCACGTTCGCGCTGACGGCACTTTCGGTCTCATCTGTCTTTTCGGTGATTATTTTTACATCAAAATCAATCAATGCACCTAGTTGCTTTTGATTGGCTTGTAAGTGCTGCCCTTGCTTATTGTTGATTGCTGTTGCAAGCGCCGTCCAAGACATAGTGGTTATTGAGGCTAATGCGATCACTGCGTAAGTTAACTTTTTGTTGAAAGTCATGTTTCTTTTTTCCTTGAGTAATTTTATTCTGGCAACATTATTGGTGCCATTTGAGGTGGCTGAGCAGATTAGGTTGCTCGGTTTATCCTGATACTTCGATAGAATTAAGGACGTCAGATCGTTGATATAATCCACTTTGCCATAGTCCTTGCTGGCATTTTCGTCGCATCTTGCTTCGATTAAAAATCGATTAATATTAACCAACTTGCGAACAAGCGGATTCCACCAGAATAGACATTCAGTTAATTCAAGTATTAATAATCGAAAGTTATCATGATTTTTTATGTGCTGTTGCTCATGCGCAATAATCAAGTCGATGTGCTTGGGGTCATTTATTTGGTTTGAAATGATTATCACGGGTTTAAACAGACCTAATAGCAAGCCGCTGTCGACTTGATTT
Organism: uncultured Alteromonadaceae bacterium; assembly: GCA_938085045.1. GTDB lineage: Bacteria > Pseudomonadota > Gammaproteobacteria > Enterobacterales > Alteromonadaceae > JABSOG01. The sequence continues at coordinate 39,687 of CALKGI010000008.1, read as the reverse complement.
ACGCTATAAACAGGCAAATGATGTTTCGCACTGATTTCATTCAACAAGTTCAATGATGGGTCAGTCATCACTTGACGGTACCATCTGGCACAATCGATTAATTGCTTGATAAAAAGCACTACACCAAAACTGGCTAGCCCCCAAAGACCCCACTGTAGCCAACTGTTGATATCAAACTGCAACCATTGCCCACCATTAGTTGTGACGGTAGTGTTTAGTGTTGAAAAAGACACGATTATGGGCTCGACTAAAACTTGCGCAGGTATTAACTCGGCCAATAAAGGATAAGGTATAAACCATGCCGCTATCGCCATCGAAGACAAATAGTAATTGGCATTATTAGAACCTTTGCCATATCGAATAATCAACAGCACCGCAAAAGCAATACTGACATTGACATAAAAATAATTGTCCACTTACTTAATCTCCTTTTTTCTTTCCCTTAACACCGCTTCAAGGTATTCAATGTCATCTAAGTTGAGATCTTCTTGCGCCAAAATATGTGCAGCCAGTGGACGACTCTTACCCAAAAAGACCCTATTGATAAAATCTTTTATCAACGGTGTACGCACACTTTGCTTTTCCATAACGGGCGAGTAATAAATGGTTCGGCCCTGACTTTTACTGCGCTTAATCGCGTCTTTTTTCTCTAATCGGTCGATGATGGTTTTTACGGTTGAATACGTTGCATCGCGCTTTTGTTCAATAATCTTGTGTATTTGTGGCGCCGACGCTTCATTCAATGACCAAAACAATTGCATCACTTCAAGCTCAAAATCTGATAACGACATGTGAATTCCTGCTGAATCTTTGTATCTCTACATTTGTAGAGGATTATATCTACAACTGTAGAGATTGCAAATTAAAATTCGATATTGGTGTTTATTCAGCTTGTGGATAATGGCAGGTAGGCGTGACAATCCTCGGGGCGATTCGATCCAGTAGACGGAACAATCTTAAAGTACTAGCTGGTAAAGGTGAATTTTCCAAATCATGCTTGTCGATATAGCTGAAGAACTACGAAGGTTTGATGCAAGTGTACTAAGGGGTGAATCGGCAATTATAATGGGGCTCTATTACATTTGCTGGGGCAAGGTTCTATCCTTGCCCGCAACTGTGGCGCTAGCAGCGATCCTTCGCATCACACCTTTCAGTGATCCCTATAACACTCGGCACATTCGGTAGTGAATTCATCCACAATTTACTACCTAACTCTACAACTTGGCAGTGCTCGGCAGTACCATCGCCATCACAAATCAAAATCAACTCTTGCTTAGCAACAGAGTCACAATCAAAGCTTTGCCCACAGCTACGGTCGACAAATGCAAACTCTGCGCTGTGTGCCGGTAGGGCAGCGACAGTAGACACAATTGCGAACCCGGTGAATAACAAAGATCTGGAAAATTTAATAATAGACATAACGTTCCTTTAAAGATTAACTTAATCCGTAATATTATAAGACATGAGGTTTTGGTTGAATTTCAACCGCCAAGAATTAAACCGCAGTTTGAACACAAAGGAAACCATGAGATATTGTTGATGTTGACAAGCGATGTGCCTTGGAACAGGTCAAAGTCGGTCCGGGAGGCTCCCGGCAGGAATGCAGGTCCTACAAAAGAAAGGTGCGCTAACCTGTAAGCCGCTGCTCTTGTTAAGGGTGGAGAGAATAATCGTTCTCTCCACTGCTTTGAATTTAGGTGTGAGCCGACCTATAAGATAGCTTTGTCAATTTTCGCCTATCGATTTCATTGAGCTGCATTGTGAGTAGCCACTATGGGTGTAACAGATAATGTAGCAATGAGTGTAGCAGAGTGCATGACAAGCCTAAATGGTATGTTGAGAAAGCTGTATATTATTGATTTTAACTACACTCAGTAATCAGAATCAAGATGCCGTATAAAATCCATATTCTCGCCCAGTACCCGAACAATTAAAGTATCGTCACCTTCTGGCAGGTAAAAAATCACATCCCTTCGATATTTGCTACGTTTCAAGTTGGCCATCAATTGTGATGCGTCTCGAACAGGTAGTTCGTTGTCGGCTAACTTTTGAAAACTATCATGTAGTCCAAGCAAATAATCTTGTGCCTGTGTAAGACCAAAATTCAAAATACCATATTCGTAAATTCTTCCAAGATCGTCACTTGCCAAATTTGAAAGTTTATAACTTCCCATCAGCATGCAACCTTGCTTCGACTTCTCGCATAATGTCGGGCACCTGTTTGTCACTAATGCCACTGTCTATGCCATCTTGAATGGCAGCTTTTAACGCATGAAATTTGTCTTCGCGCTCTTGTTGCTGCCGGATCAGATCGCGCACAACCTCACTGTCACTGGTATATTTTCCACTGGATATTTGTGACTTTAGCCAATTGTCGTGTGGATCGGTAAATGAAATACTCTTTCTTACGGTCATGGAATAGTCCTCTGATGTCGAATTACAAGCACTCGACTAATATGGTGCTATATTACACCACATATATAACAAAGCAAAGAGAGAATAGAAATTAAGAAACGTGTTGTCACTTGATGAAATTCATTTCAACTTTCTCTAATTTCTTTACAATTTTGAGGTATAAAGATATCTTGGTTGACAATACAAATCTCGGTGATTGTAAAATGACATATACAAAAATACTCTACACCTTGTCACAATTGAAAAAATTGATTGATGAAGGTGAAAACAGCGGCGACCCCATCAACTGGTACGCCGATAATTTCTTAACTCGAATGAAAACAGACACAGCTCAAAATTTAAAATGTCAGAAGCTTCATGAAGACATTGAATCAGGTAATTCGGTCGCTTAATAATCGCAAAAATCTTCTTTCTATAAAGAATCTGTGAAATCAAAAGCTATGCGTACAGTACTGTAAAAAATACGTATCAACTTAACCATATCTTCGCTCTATAATGCAGATAAATAAGTGCAACATAGTACAACTGAAGATTATGTTAATTTTTACATTTAATGGAATACTCCTTGAACGCGGCCTCTTTACCCTTATACTGTCCGACTTTGGATATATCCGGATTTAACACGAATCAGCTTTGGAGAGTGCATATGGAGAACTATATTCCATTAAACCGACAGTTTTCTCCAGTCCCAAAAAGCCAAGAAGAAGCAGAGAAAGACGAAATTCTTACTGCTTGGGGGCACGGTAAGCCAAAGGCTTGGGATGATATGGAGCGTGAGTTTCGTTGCGTTATATTGGCAGAAGCTGGTGCAGGCAAAACCGAAGAGTTGCGCCAACAGGCACACAAACTAAATACACTTGGGCAGTCTGCCTTCTTTATCCGTATTGAAGATATCGAAGCAGACTTTTACGAAGCCTTTGAGATAGGAGAGCCAGCGCAATTTCATGATTGGTTGCAATCGACGGACGAAGCATGGTTTTTCTTGGATTCAGTCGACGAGGCTCGACTTGAAAACCCCAGAGCCTTTGGCAAAGCACTACGCCGCTTTACCAAAGTCATAGCAAACGGCGCGCACAGAGCACACATCTACCTCTCCAGCCGGCCCTATGCATGGCGTCCAGCGGAAGATCGTAAACTGATGGATGATATTTTGTTTCTTCCGGCGCCGCATAAAAATGACGAAGGCGAAGAAAGTCAGAAAGCTGAACCTCAAAGCGCACTCACTATCTACACTCTACGTCACTTGGATGAAAAAAGGATTCGAGTTTTTGGCAAAGCTCGTTCAACGAAAAATATCGACCTTTTGTTACAAGAAATTGACAGAGCTAACCTTTGGAGTCTGGCAGAGCGTCCTTTTGATCTCGAAGGCATTCTTGCTAAGTGGAGTGACGACAGCGCTCTAGGCGGTCGCCTGGAATTACTCTGCCATAACATCAATAAACGGCTTAATGATGATCACAACAGTGATAGGGCCCAGCGCCAACCTCTGAATCTTGACCGGGCAAGAGAAGGTGCGCAGCGCTTGGCTGCTGCAGTAATTCTCAGTGGGAAAGCGGGTCTTAATGTACCCGGTATGTCTTTAGACAAACCTGGCATCGAAGCTGAAAACGTGCTCGCTGATTGGGAACCAAAGGAAGTTAGGGCGCTATTGGAACGCGGCATTTTTAACGACATAATTTATGGTGCAGTGAGGTTTCGCCACAGAGATGTACGTGAATTACTCGCAGCTCAGTGGTTCAATAGCTTGTTGAAGTCCTGCAATAGTCGTAATGTGATCGACAACCTGTTTTTCCGTGAGCAATACGGAGAAAAAATAATTGCGCCCCTGCTTCGACCAATATTGCCGTGGCTCATCATATTTGATGGTGAGATTCGTCGCAGGACACTCAAAATCAATCCTGAAATAGCCGTTGAAGGTGGCGAGCCATCTCGGCTGCCTTTACCGCAAAGAAAGGGGATTTTGACTGATATTGTCCATCGAATTGTTGCTGACGAGGATGATGGCTCAGGTCGAGATAACAGCGCAATTGCCCGAATTGCGAATGCTGACCTCTCATCAGACGCATTACAACTTGTTGAACAATATAATAGTAATGATGATGCTATTTTCTTTCTCGGTCGATTAGTCTGGCAAGGAGAAATGACCAGCTGTGTCACGCCTTTTATTGTTATCGCATTGGATAACTTGCGAGGGATCTATGCCCGAATAGCATCAGCCCGTGCAGTAATTACTTGTGGTACATCCGTACAAAAGCAAAGCTTATGGCAAAAACTAAACCAATGCGATAGCCAAATACCACGTAAATTACTTGCAGAAGTGGTTGAAGAAGCTGCGCCTGATAACCAGAACGTGGCGCACTTGTTAATCTCGCTGGGCAAATTACAGCCTTATGAACAATATAAGGAGACTGGTCTAAGTCGTTTGTTGCATGAATTTGTAAAAAAATTGCCCGTTGTTGGTGATCTGCAGGCCATCACAGGGCTTATTGACGGCCTACACGGCTATCTTGAAATCTCGCCCTTTATTGAGCCAAGAGAATGTGATGTTTCAAAGAAACACGCGTGGTTGATCAGTGCAGCAACCCACGCGGTTGAAAGGTTGGTTGCAGAACGGAGCGTTGTGGCTCTGGGTGAGGCGGCCTTGTCCATTTTATTGAAAGTAACAGCCTTGCGGGTTTGGCGGGACGATGACTTCAGTGACTATAAAGACAATTTGCAAAAGCTTGTCCCCGGTTGGCCAGAACTTAATGACAAGCTCTACTGGACCAGCATCGAACAAGCAAGAGCAGATTATGCCGTAGAACCTGTGAACGACGATAGTCATGTTGCCTGGCTCGGTCATTTCTGGACTTTCGACACGACAAGTCTACCAAGGCTGCTCAACTACATGCATTCTCGTGCACTTGAAGATGATAGATTAGTAGCCCTCAGCACTGCATTTCGAGTTTATGTTCAGGCAGCGCCTTCTACACACATTTTGAGCAGCTTGCAAGATGCAGTCGCCGATGATTCTGTCTTGCAACATCAGTTGAACGTTTTGCTAAACCCTGCCGTATCAGAGTCAATGCTAAAGCATGAAGAAAGACGTGCAAAACGCCGACAAGAGCAGAATGAGAAAGAAGATCGAAAAACACAGGTTCGTGATACATGGATAGCAGAGTTAAGAACTGACCCTGACCGAATTTGCAACTTGCCGAATTTTAATCTAGGCGACTTTTCCAACGATCAGTATTGGTTACTTCGTGAATTAGAAGGCGGCGGCTTGAGCACAAGTCGTACTGAAGGGGCAAACTGGCAGGCGCTAATTCCTGATTTTGGTGAGGCCGCCGCCGATGCGTTTCGTAAAGCGGCCATCAACCACTGGCGACATTATGTGCCAAAATTACAATCCGAAGAGAACAAAAAAGATAGCACCATACCTTATTCATTGATCTTCGCGGTGGCTGGGCTAGAAATAGAAGCCACTGAGACTGATAGCTTTCCGCACAATCTAAACGAATCACAGGTACGCCACGCTCTGCGCTACATCACCCGAGAGCTGAATGGATTTCCCAGTTGGCTTGAGCGTATGCATAAGGTTTTTCCCGCTTTGGTTAATGCAGCGGTGAATAGAGAGTTACTTTGGGAACTTGAGAACACTTGCTCAGACAAGCCAATGCATTATATCCTTCACGACTTGGTTTACTATGCCCCTTGGATCCATAAATCCATAGCGCCCACACTGCTGCAATGGCTTGAGGCCAACCACACACGCATCAATGCCAATCGACGCCATTGCTTACGCATATTAGTCAATGGTGGGATCACGCCCCCCAAACTGGCTGAGCTGGCAAGTCAACAAATTGCGCAGGCAAACGACTATAAAGAAATCGGTCAATGGTACTCAGTGCTCGTCGATTGTGCTCCGGCGAAAGGCATTCCAGCCATCGAACAGTGGCTTTCTGGTCTCGATGAAAAATCGGCAACAAATGCAGCTCAAGTCTTTATCACAACGTTGATGGGAGACGGGCATTCAAGAGATGACGGCTCGTATTTTAAGCATTACCACGCAACGGCGCACCTCAAAGCACTATATATCCTGATATACCGTTATATTCGATCTCAAGATGACAACGACCGTGCAGATGAAGGCGCATATTCTCCAGATCTGCGTGATGATGCACAGAACGCCCGCAGCAAGTTGTTTAACCTTCTGTCAGAAATTCCAGGGAAAGAAAGTTACTCAGCCATCAAGGCACTTTCACAAGATCATCCAGAAATCAATTATCGCCCTTGGATGATCAGGCAGGCCTACAAACGAGCCGAAGAAGATGGTGACCTGGAGCCATGGACAGCGGAGCAGATTTACGCGTTTGGCAAGTCACAATTTATTACGCCTGAAACACATCGGCAGTTATTCGACCTGACCGTGCATCGCCTGCACGATCTAAAAAACTGGTTGGAACGAGGCAACGACAGCCCTTGGCGAACTTGGCAACGAGCCGATGGCGAAACCGAGATGCGCACGTTAATAGCCGGTTGGCTAAACCAACAATGCCGTGAACAATACACAACCGCGCAGGAACCAGAACTTGCCAATAGTCAGCGCATGGATATCTGGCTGCAAAACACAAACGTACAATCACCAGTACCAATTGAACTGAAACTACTCGACAAAGGATGGTCCGGTCCGAAACTTTGCGAACGACTGCGCAACCAATTGGTAGGCGATTACCTGAGGGAAGAAAGTGCTAGATGTGGAGTGATGCTGCTGGTCTCACAAGAAACAAATAAACGGTGGATGATTAATGGCCGTTTTGTTGGATTGAGCGAACTTGCTAATGCGCTTAAAAGATATTGGCTTGATATCGCCAGCAACTATACTGACGTTGAGACCGTTGACGTCGTCGTCATTGATTTAGCTATAAGGGCACATGTCTGTAATTCATGAACGAATACATATCCACAAGGTCGAAGATTAACTCAGTCTCATGCTCTTGGCACCTGACGATGATCTGATTTAGTGTGGCATTTTTGAACAATAATGCGAAAATAGAAGGTATTTTGACGAAGGTAGAGGTAATCAAAGCCGTTGACCAATTTCATATCGAATACACCCGAAATTGAGTGTCAAAATGAAAACCGTGTAGCAATGTGTGTAGCAACAGAGGTAAACTCTGAAAGGAAAGTAGATAACCGCTTGATTTACAAGCGGTATCTGAATCGGTTTGAGCTGGCCTGTACACCGCTGCTCTTATTAAGGGTGGAGAGAACAATCAGTCCTCTCCACTTCTTTTTGAATAGGTGTGAGCTAGCCTATAAGCCGGGTTCTGTCGAGAACAATCATTCGTCTAGGCCTGCAATCGCTCGCAGGCTCAAGCAACCTACCCGGTTTCAACGCGGGACACGCCATACGAAACCCTATTTGGTCTTGCTCCGGGTGGAGTTTACCTTGCAACCCACTGTTACCAGGGGCCCGGTGCGCTCTTACCGCACCCTTTCACCCTTACCGTCTGCTTGCGCTTCTGGCGGTCTTCTCTCTGCTGCACTTGTCGTCGGCTTGCGCCGCCCAGGCGTTACCTGGCACCCTACCCTTTGGAGCCCGGACTTTCCTCCCGTTGGTAATTTTCATACCAACCGGCGATTGCTCGGCCAACTCACCCGCGCATTCTAACCGTTAAGTGGGGGTTTATCTAGCGATAAATGGCGCACCATCGGTTTTTACGATTCATTTTTCAATCCTGCCTAATCCAACGTCAACCCAAACTTATAAAGGTCATTCTTTTTAAGCTCATAATGCACAGCAACAAGAGCCGCAGCCTTTTTCAGTGGCAACTCGGCTTTTAGCTGTTTAAGCAAAGCTATTGCAGGTTCTGGTAAGTCGGTAGTTTTTTCTTTTTTGGTGCTTATCATCAACACCATTTCGCCTTTTTGATGCACCAAATCTTCTTTTAACCAAGCCAGTAAATCAGTTGCGCTGCCCGAGTAAAAGGTCTCGAACGTTTTGGTGATCTCTTTGGCCAATACCACTTGGGTGTCTTCGCCGAGCACTGCTATTAGTGCTTCAACTGAGTCGACGATTCTCCGTGGGCTTTCGTAACAAATTGCAGTGCCAGTTAAAGCTGTCACTTGTTGTAAAAAGTCTTGTTTGGCTTTTTGTTTGACTGGGATAAAACCCATAAAGGTGAAGTTGTCTGTGGCAAGGCCAGAACAGCTAACCGCTGCAATTACCGCACATGCACCGGGGATTGGAATGACTCTTATACCTTCATCGCGGCAAGCGTTGACGATGGCGTAACCCGGGTCACTGATAAGTGGCGTACCAGCGTCTGATACCAGTGCGATATCTTTGCCAGCTTTTAACCACGATATCAGTAAATTGGCCTTTTCTTTTTCGTTATGATCGTGAAAAGCCGTGGTTTTGGTGGTTATGCCATAGTGAGACAATAATTTGCCAGTGTGACGTGTGTCTTCTGCCGCAATCGTGTCTACCGCGTTTAAGGTTTCTATGGCGCGATAGGTAATGTCGTTTAAGTTGCCTATTGGTGTGGCAACGATAAATAATTGGCCGCTTTTATCCATTTTGTCTCATCTTTGATTGAGGTTAACCCGGGGCAGCGCTAAGATAGCAACTAATTGCCCTCTATGCAAAATACGGTGTAGCATCACTTTGAAACGATTCAATTTCTCTCCTATTAATTTGGTAACAGGTCGCTCGGCTTTAACACGCTTATCGTGCACGGCAATTGCGGTTTGTTTGTTGGCCTCTTGCGGTTCAACCGCACCTAAAATTCAAAAGGCAGCGCAAGTAACGCAAAAGCCAGTCGCTGAAGAAAAAGTCTATAACAGCGACGATTACCTTAGGTTAGCGCGCGAAAATAACGACTCAGCCACTTATTTGTTTAACGCTGCCGATGCTGCACATAAAGAGCAGCGCTTTGAAAAAAGCATGATTGTTATCAAGTCGATGCAACAGGCTTTTGTGCCGCTCGAAATCAAGCAAAAATTACTGGTGCTAGAGGCCAGCAATTTTATTGCGCTGGGTCACCTCAACGAAGCTGAAAAATCGCTAACCTCTGATTTGGCCCAAACAACTGAAATTCGTCACGACATCAACCGTTTAAAAGCCAAGCTTTATGGCAAGCAAAATCGTTACATCGAATCGTTACGCAGTTTATTTGAGCTTGAAAAAGCCGCCGAAAATGGTGAGGTTGCTGATAATAAAGAAGACATCGCCCGCACCATTTGGCATCAGTTAAATCAATTGCCCGATGTCAGTTTCGATACTTTTCAATATCAAGACTACACCAATGCCAAGTCGTGGATTGACTTGGTGCGCATCACTCGCCTATACACCGGGCAGCCCAGTGTTTTACAACGTCAGTTAAAAAATTGGTATGACTTGCATCCTTGGCATACGGCGATGGATGTATTACCCGAAAGTTTTCAGCTTTCGCTTGAAGCCGAGCCCTTTACACCGGCCAAAATTGCGGTGGTGTTGCCTTTCACCGGAAAATTGCGCAAGCAGGCTCAGGCCATTCGTAATGGTTTATTGGTCGCCAACCAAGATAAGCACAATATTGAATTAATGTTCATCGACAGCAATCTACCCATCACCACTATCGAGCAACGCTTACAAGCGCAACAGGTGGAATTTATGATAGGTCCACTGGTTAAAGATAAGATAGAGAAATTTGCTGCTAACCCCATAATCGCTGCCACGCCAACTTTGTTTTTAAACCGTATTGCATTGCCCGACAACCCCAATCAGCAGCATTTCTTTTTCGGCCTAACCCCCGAAGACGAAGCAGCACAAGCGGCCGAGGCTATGTTTAAGATGGGTTATAAAAAGCCGTCAATTATTGCGCCGCGTAACAGTCTCGGGCGACGTTTAAGCGATATGTTCACTAAAACTTGGCTGAGTCAGCGCTCTAGCGAAAAAATTCTAATGCCCGAAGTTCGTTATTATGCCAACCAAACTGAAATGCAAGTTGCGGTTAAAAATCTGATGGACGTTGAACAAAGTAAGGAGCGCATTAAAAAGATAAGAACACTCATCAACAAACAGTTAGAAACCGAAACCCGTAACCGTAAAGATATGGACGTGATTTATCTGATTGGTAACAATACTCAAACCAAATTACTCAAGCCTTTTATCGACGTAAATACCAGCGTACATACTAAAAGCATCCCGGTTTATGCCACTTCTCGCAGCCATGCATTACTTAAACCCAACGACGATAAGCGCGATTTGCGCTCGTTAACTTTCACCGAGATCCCTTGGATGCTCGAAAGTGAAAAACGCTTTACCAAGCAACGCGCTTTGTTTGATCGCTTATGGCCTACACTCGACGAATCTATGCGCCGATTGTTTGCGCTGGGTTACGATGCATTGTATTTGGTCGACCGAATTGCCCAATTACGAGTACTCAACGGTTTAACCGAGCAAGGCATGAACGGGCTTATCTCTATCGACCCTAACGGGTTTGTCAATCGCCGCCATAATTGGGCCAAGTATAATGCTGTAGGTCAAGTTGAGCCCGCTACCCTCGATTAAGCGACTGCTAGGTCGCGACATTGGCACTATCTACGAGGATATTGCACAAAACTACTTAAAAAATCAGGGTTTACGCCCAATAGCGACAAATTTTAATTGTCGCTATGGTGAGCTAGACCTTATAATGAGCGAATCAGATGTTTTGGTGTTTGTTGAGGTTAAGTTTCGTAGTAACAAAGCTTTTGGCGGCGCGATCGCTGCCGTTTCAAACTCTAAACAACAAAAACTGATCAGAACGGCCCAATGGTATATGCAACAAAATGGCCTTTCTAACCATCAAGCTCGTTTTGATGTGGTTGCCATCGATGGGCCTGTTGATGGGTCAGCCACCCAAAGTAAAAATATCAATTGGATTAAAAACGCGTTTTATGCTTGAGCAGGTCATGGATGACCAACCATTTCAACCGGCAGCCGTTGCTGTTGTTGAAATGTTAGCGGAGCTCTACTTGCTCGAGTGAAGCGGTATCCAGAAACCTCACATGGACGTGAGTTTCTGGACGATAATAAGCCTGTAGTGGAAGACTCAATGCTCGACAAAATTAAATCTATTTACACCGAAAGTATTCAAACCTTTATTTCGTGTGGCGAAACCCTGCCAAACCAATTGCAGCTGGCCGCCAACATGATGGTGCAATGTCTGCTCAACGGTAATAAGGTAATGACCTGTGGCGTGGATGGCGGCATTTTGCTGGCCGATCATATGGCCGATATTTTGGTCAATCATTATGAAATTGAGCGCCCTTGTTTACCGGCTATTTCGTTAAGTAACCGGTTGTCGACCAATTTTGATTGTTATGGCCGTCAGGTCCGAGCATTGGGTCAACCTACTGATATCTTGCTGGCAATATCTCCCTTGGGCCACGATGAGGAGGTGATCAACGCAGTAGAAGCCGCGTTAACCAAAGACATGATTGTTATTGCCATGACCGGTGGTGACGGCGGCGAATTGTCGGGGTTACTCAGCGACAATGACGTTGAGATCAGAATTCCTTCGAGCCGCCCTTCGCGTATTCTCGAAACTCACTTTTTCAATATCCACTGTTTGTGTGACTTGATTGACAATATTCTCTTTTCTGGCCCCCACGGCGACGAATAATAAACGAAGACTAAATAATGAAACTCAGTAAACTTTTACCCGCCATTTTTGCATTAAGCCTGTTGCAAGGTTGCGCCGCAGTTGTAATTGCTGGTGCCGCTACAGGCGCTGTATCGTCAGTCGAAGACCGCCGCTCTTTGGGCGCTCAAATAGACGACAACGCCATTGAACTAAAAGCCTCTTCTGCGCTAGATACTGCCCAAGGCGTCAGTGATAATGCGCATATCGTAATTAAAAGCGTTAACGGCAATTTATTGGTTGTTGGACAAGCCCCTAACGAATATTTACGTGATTTGGCGATTAAGGCGCTCGGTAAAGTAGCAGGCGTTAAGAAGGTGCACAATCAGGTGAGAATTGGCAATGCCATCAGCATGACCACTCAAACGGTTGATTCGTGGATCACCAGTAAGGTCAAATTGATGCTACTGACAGAGAAAGATCTCAACAGCAATAATATTCAGGTGTTAACTGAAAATTCTGAAGTGTACTTGATGGGTCTAGTAACTGAAAATGAGGCCAATATAGCCGTAGAGGTTGCGCGGAATATTTCAGGGGTTGCTAAGGTTATTAAGGTTTTTGAGATCTTATAATTCTAGGCATAAAAAAAGGGCTATTGAGAAATCAATGGCCCTTTTTTTTATGATTTGAATTATTTTACAACAGAAAGATGTGATGCTTTCTTCTTCTCTTTTTCTTTCTCTTTTGGCTTCTCTTCCACGGTATCTTTCACCGACTGAAGCTTCGGGCCTGTAGGCTCACTAACTTCACTTAACGCTTCTGCGCGTTCGTCAGCTGGCATTATCGCAAAGCCTGTACCATCACCCGTTTCTTTGGCAAAAATCGCCAAAACAGCGTAGCAAGGAATGAATAAGTGATGAGGCTGACCACCAAAACGGGCGTTAAATTCAATTGCCGAATCCCCTAAACACAGATTACCCGTCGCTTCAGGGGCGATGTTTAATGTGATCTGACCATCGGGCTGGATGAATTGCGTTGGCACCGATACGTTGGGTTGATAAGTATCCACCACAAGGTAAGGCGTACAATCATTGTCCAGTATCCACTGATGAAAAGCGCGGATGAGATAGGGTTCTTTGGGTGTCATTATAAATACCTATAATAATGCAGAGGTGTTAAGTATGAGGAACAATAGCATCAAGGCGTCACAATCAACGCCTTGATCACACCTGCACTTTAGTAGCTAGCGCGGATGTCTCTTTCTGGGTCAGTCAATGAAGCCTGGAAGGATTCACGTTCAAACAAACGAACCATGTACGATTTCAGCTCTTTGCTGCCAGCACCACTTAGTTCGATGTTATACAACGGCAAACGCCACAACAAAGGTGCCATGAAGCAATCAATTAAACTGAACTCTTCGCTCATGAAATAAGGCGCTTCAGAGAAGATTGGTGCTACGCTAAGCAGACCTTCTTTAAGCTCTTGACGAGCCGTTTCAACGTCACCACGATTGTCAGTGATTTGATTGGCCAATTTGTACCAATCATGCTTGATACGATACATCATCAAACGGCTGCGACCACGGGCCACCGGGTAAACCGGCATCAATGGTGGATGCGGAAAGCGTTCATCAAGGTATTCCATGATGATATCGGCTTGATACAAACCGAGTTCACGGTCAATCAAGCTTGGAACCGTTCCATAAGGATTTACTTCGAACAGTGCCTCTGGCAAGTTGTCCATATCTACCTGGTGAATATCAACTCCCACGCCTTTTTCGGCTAGCACGATGCGAACCTGATGGCTTGAAAGATCCACTGAGCCTGAAAACAGGGTCATCAGTGGGCGTTTATTGGCAGCTAAAGCCATTGTGGCCTCCAAAAAAGAGTAAATCTAGAATACAGCAAAGGGCGCAGTACGCGCCCTAGTTTTTTTTATCTATGTAACCGCTGACACTCCAGCGGTCCTCATATTACAGTAAGCATGACGGTTAATGTATGTCTCTCCAGAATTCCTTCTTCAGAAGGAAAACCAACACCAACAACACCAACAAGAAAATCATCACGTTTTTACCAATAGCTTCTGAATCAACCCTTGAAGGTTCTGCTACATAAGCCAAGAACGTTACAAGGTCGCGTACCGCACCGTCATATTCAGAGGCAGACATAGAACCGCCTGTCGCTTTAAGGCCTACGTACACATCTTTCATTTCACCGTCAACCAACTGTTTTTCAGTCGCTTGAGTTGGCAAACCTTGAAGTTCAATCAAAGCATGAGGCATGCCCACATCTTTGAACACTTCATTGTTCACACCAAACGGACGTGTAGGGTCAGCATAAAAAGATTTAAGGTAGGTAAATACCCAATCTTGACCTTTAGTGCCAGAACCTTTCAAACGAGTAATCAACGACAAATCTGGTGGTGGAGCGCCAAACCATTTTGCGCCACTTTCAGTATCCATTGCACTAGTCATTAGTTCGCCCACTTTGGTGCCCTCTGGTACTAAGTGTTGTAAACCTAAGTCCAGTGGAATACCCAAATCATTGAAAGTACGTTCAAAACGCTGATACTGCAAACCGTGACAACCCATACAATAGTTCATGTACAGTTGTGCACCACGTTGCATTGCCGCTTTGTCGCGTATATCAACGTTGGCATGTTCCATTGCAGGTGCATTAGCACTTGAGGCCATTGCGAAGGTTGGCAAAAAGGCCAATATTGCAATCAATAATTTTTTCATTGTTATGCGATCCTCTCTGGTACTGGTTTGGTTTTTTCATTGCCGCTGTACAGCCACAAGAAACCAAAGAAAGCGAAATAACCGAATCCGAACAGGCGAGACAAGAACTTGTTCAAGTCATCAGCAGTACCGGCACCCAACTTCATCAATGCAAGGAAACAAATAGCGAACATAACGATGTTCCATTTGTGTGCTTCACAACGATAACGGATTGAACGAACTTTACCGCGGTCTATCCAAGGCAATAGTGCCAGTAAGATAATCGCTGCAAACATCGCAATAACACCCAGCAGTTTGTGTGGTACCGCACGCAAAATTGCGTAGAACGGTGTGAAGTACCAAACAGGTGCAATGTGATCTGGTGTTTTCAACGGGTTGGCCGGTTCAAAGTTTGGCGCCTCGATGAAATATCCGCCCATTTCTGGTGCGAAGAACATGATGTAACAGAACACTAATAAGAAGATGGTGAATGCAACCAAGTCTTTTAATACCACGTATGGGAAGAACGGGATTGAATCAACAATGTCTTTTTTGCTGGTGTAGTACTCATGGAACTTGAATTTTGGTTTGTCGTCTTCAGCAATAGTGCCTTTTTTCTTCTTAGTGTCGATGCCATCAGGGTTGTTTGAACCAACCTCGTGCAAAGCAACGATGTGTAAGAAAACCAAGATAACCAATACTAATGGCAATGCAATAACATGCAATGCGAAGAAGCGGTTTAGCGTAGCACCAGAGATAACGTAGTCACCACGTATCCACAAAGTAATGTCATCACCAATCACTGGAATTGCGCCAAACAGCGAGATGATTACCTGTGCGCCCCAGTAAGACATTTGTCCCCAAGGTAGTAAGTAACCCATAAACGCTTCGGCCATCAATGCCAAGAAGATGAACATACCGAACAACCACAGTAATTCACGCGGTTTTTGGTAAGAGCCGTAAATCATGCCACGGAACATGTGCATGTAAACAACAAAGAAGAACGCCGATGCGCCGGTAGAGTGCATGTATCGTAATACATAACCGTACTCAACATCACGCATGATGTATTCAACAGAAGCGAAAGCGCCTTCAGCTGAAGGGTTGTAGCTCATTGTTAGCCATACACCGGTAACAATCTGATTAACTAGCACTATCGTGGCGATGAAGCCAAAGAAGTACCAAAAGTTAAAGTTTTTAGGGGCTGGATATTGTGCCAAATGCATATTCCAGACGCGAGTCATGGGAATACGGGCATCAATCCAATTGATCAAGTTTTGCATTATGCTTCTCCCTCAAGTTTACCTATCAAGATATTGGTATCATCGATAAACCTGTATGGTGGAATTTCTAGGTTCAAAGGTGCTGGTACCCCTTGAAAAACCCGTCCAGACATATCAAAGGTTGAACCGTGACAAGGACAGAAGAAACCAGAATCAATGCCTTCGACCTGCTCAGCGAATGTGTCAGGTAAAAACAGTGGAGAACATCCTAGGTGGGTACAGATACCAACCGCAATGAATATCTCTTGTTTCAACGAACGGTGTATATTCTGTGCAAAAGCCGGTTGTTGCGGCTCTTCTGAAGCGGGATCTCTCAATTGGTCAGCTAGACCATCAAGCACGCCCAACATTTTAGGGGTACGAGAAATAACCCAAACTGGTTTCCCTCGCCATTTCACTCGAATCAATTGCCCTGGTTCCAATTTGCTGATGTCCACTTCAACCGGCGCACCGGCTGATTTGGCTTTGGCACTTGGATTCCATGACGCGATAAAAGGAACGGCGGCACCAACAACTCCCACACCGCCAACAACTGAAGTTGCCGCCGTCAGGAAGCGGCGGCGACTCTTATTTACAGGCGCGTTGCTCATCCACATATCTCCACATAAAAACTAAGTTTTCTGGTCGTTCGGTATAACAATTTTTGTCACCCGAATTTGTAATAAAATTAACTGCGTGATCATAAAGAAAAGCCCTAGGTAACACAAGGAATTCGGGGGCATTAGTGTGAATAAAATCACTATTTTATGCAGGGGATTAGATGGCTGGAGGTTTAACGGTTATTTTGTGAGCAGGACCGGCAAAAGAAGTAGTTAATTCGTCAACGTCAGGTTGAAACGATGACCTCAGCAGTAGCTCCTGGACATCATAAAAAAAGCCCGCAAGATGCGGGCTTTTTGAAAAGTCTTGAAAACGAAAATAGAAATTAACGTTTTGAGTACTGTGGACGCTTACGAGCTTTGTGCAAGCCGACCTTCTTACGTTCAACTTTACGGGCGTCACGAGTAACGAAACCAGCTTTACGCAATGCAGGACGGAACGACTCATCGTATTCCATCAATGCACGTGTAATGCCGTGACGAATTGCGCCAGCCTGACCTGTAGTACCGCCACCTTTAACAGTGATGTACAAGTCGAATTTCTCTTCCATTTCAACTAATTGCAGTGCTTGACGAACTACCATACGGGCAGTTTCGCGACCGAAATAAGTTTCGATAGAACGTTGATTGATCTGGATAGAACCCGTACCAGGACGCATGAATACGCGTGCGGTTGAGCTTTTGCGACGGCCAGTACCGTAGTATTGATTTTCTGCCATTGTGATAGCTCCGGATTAAATATCTAGTACTTGAGGTTGCTGCGCAGCATGGTTATGCTCGGCACCCGCGTAAACTTTTAACTTACGGAACATTTCACGACCTAAAGGACCACGTGGCAACATTCCCTTAACCGCTTTCTCAATAACCATTTCTGGTTTTTTGGCGATCAATTTTTCGAAGCTAATTTCTTTTATTCCACCGATGAAACCGGTATGTGAATAATAGATTTTGCCTTTCGCTTTATTACCAGTAACGGCAATTTTTTCACAGTTTACAACGATGATGTAATCACCAGTGTCAACGTGAGGTGTATATTCTGCTTTATGCTTGCCACGTAAGCGACTTGCAATTTCGGTCGCCAAACGACCTAGAGTTTTGCCATCTGCGTCAACAACGAACCAGTCGCGTTGTACAGATTCTGGCTTTGCAACAAAAGTTTTCATTACTTAAAACCTAAAATTTATAAACTGTTACTTTAACAATCCCCTTTGGGTGACTGCTACGCTTGATGCTGGAACCCCTTCGAATTGCAGACTTTAACGGCTCAAGGCTAGTTGAACCGAGAAAAAAACCTTGCTACCAAGGACAATTTTCTGATGTAACGGTGAGCGAGGGCGCGAAGTATACAACAATCTATTTTACAGATCACGCTTAATTTTCACTCTTTTTTGGGTTTCGAGTCGAGTATGGGGGCTATGGCCTGAAAATCAAAAGATCTCATACAGCAGCACGCAAGCACAGAGGTTCACTTAGAAAGAACAAAAAACAATAAATAAAAGGAAGAAAAAGACAAAAAACTGAACAGCGTCAGAGCATTACGATTAAAAAAGAACGCCCTCATTTTCTAATCTTTCCTCCGTGAACCTCCGTGTCACCGTGCCTCCGTGTGAAGCTCATAATCTTTATAATTAAGGCAAATGCGCCTTGGCAAGGTATTCAGTAGATTGCATCTCTTGCAAACGACTTAAGCAACGGCGAAATTCAAAATCCAGTATCCCGCCTTTATAAAGCGCCTCCATCGGTAACTCGGCTGAAATAATCAACTTCACATTACGCTCATAAAACTCATCAACCAAGGCAATAAAGCGTCTTGCTGAGTTATCATTCTCTTGACCCATAGCCCTGACATTGGCCAGTAAAATGGTGTTGTAGCATTTACTTAGCTCCATGTAATCAAGCTGTGAGCGATTTGATTCACACAAAACTGCATATTCAAAAAGCGCGATTCCGTCGGCCTCACGCCGCACGGCCAAATTACGGTCCATAACCACAATTTCTACATTATCACGCTTAGGGTCTGCGGCTAGCTGGTCAAAGTAATGATTGAGGTTGGTCTGAGCCTGAGCGTCCAGCGGATAATGGTAAATCTCAGCCTGCTCCAAAGTTCTTAGGCGATAGTCAATGCCGCTGTCTACATTGACTATCTCTGTATGAACTTGCAACAGTTCAATGGTGGGTAAAAATCGAACGCGCTGCAAACCGTTAAGGTACAAGTCTTTTGGCGGAATATTTGATGTAGCCACCAGAATAACCCCACGCTCAAATAATTGTTCAAACAAACCGCCAAGTAGCATCGCATCGGTAATGTCAGAGACAAAAAATTCATCAAAGCATATCAGTGTGGTTTCTTTAGCCAATTTATCGGCGACTTTTATTAGCGGGTCTTCAGTCTCTTTAAGCAAAGTCAGTTCTTGATGAACCCGGTGCATAAAACGGTGAAAGTGAATGCGCATTTTTTTGTCTATTGGCAGGCACTCGTAAAACGTATCCATTAAATAGGTTTTTCCCCGCCCAACACCGCCCCAAAAATACAGGCCTTTGATGTTGTTCTGCGGAATATCGCCACCTAGCATACGCCGATACCAAGGCCGTTTGACTGGTTTATTTTGCACAACCAGCAACTCGTCATACAATCGTTGCAGGTGTTTTACTGCAATTTCTTGATCACTGTCATAGGCAAAGCCACCAGTGTCTAAATCCTGTTGATATTTCTCTAAGGGGGTTATGTTAGTCATTGAAGATACTATAATGGTAAAGTAAGGGGTTGATTATCAGCATTTAATACTTATTTACAAAAGATGAGTCTGCGCACAGGTGCGTTTTCGATAACATATAGTAACACGCTGTGATTGCTGGTCACCAAGATTTAAGTGTATTAATTTTTTTCTTAGAGGTTTTAATTATGTATGTTTTGACAGTGATATTAGTTGGTTTGGTTTGCCTTGCGGCGGGTTTTGTTGGCGGTAAGATATTCACCGAAAAAAGCCTTAATCAGGCCGATTTGCAAAAACAAATTGATGAGTCGGAACAGCAGATGAATAAATATCGTGAAGATGTTTCGTCTAATTTGGCCGTCACTCAAAAATTAATGGCCGACATGAAAAACAACTACGACAACATCGTAGAACAAATGGCGACCACCACTAAATTGCTTGAACAACCTAGAGTTAGCGAACCGCAAATTCCATTTTTTGGTTTAGATGCCACAGAACAACTTTTGGCCACCAGTGACCGCCGTGAAGAATCAAAACGCAGAGCTGAAAGCCTTGAATCTCAACCCTCTGATTATTCAGATGGTTCCAGCGGGTTGTTTAACAACACCGACAGCCCAAAACAGCCTGAAGTCGATAGAGTTTAATGTAGGCGGGTGCTTTGGCCCCGCTTGACAACAACACCTACGGTCAAATAATCAGTTAAAAGTGAACTTTTTCACGGTTAAGCAGTCTTTTGCTATGAATTGAACATAAGGAACCTTTTTGTCGATGAAATTAAACACAACATTTTTAGCATCCCTTGCTTTAAGCGCCTCTTTGCTACTCGTCCCTATGGCTTCGGCCCAAATACCCGCGCAAATGATGAATCAGGCTATGCCTTCTCTTGCCCCAATGTTAGAACAAGTAACACCGGGCGTGGTCAGCATTTCAGTCTTCGGCAGCAAGGCTGTTCAACAGCAAGGTCCCAATGCACTGCGAGATTTCTTTGGCAGGCGCAGTCCTCGTCAACCAGCTGAACAACCCTTTCAGGGGTTAGGTTCAGGGGTTATCATTGATGCAGAGAATGGCTATATTGTCACCAACTCTCATGTAATCGAGGGCGCAGATGACATTAGAATTACTCTCAAAGACGGTCGGGAGTTTGCAGCTAAAAAAGTCGGTGGCGATAAAGAAAGTGACATTGCGCTGTTAAAAGTAGAAGCCAAAAATTTAGTAGCCGTTAAACTTGCCGATTCTAACCTTTTGCGGGTCGGCGATTTTGCCGTAGCCATTGGTAACCCTTTTGGTTTGTCACAAACCGTGACGTCCGGCATCATCAGCGCGCTGGGCCGTGCTGGACTTAACATTGAAGGTTACGAAGATTTTATTCAAACCGATGCTGCCATCAACAGTGGTAACTCTGGTGGTGCCCTTATCAATCTCAGAGGCGAGCTTATCGGCATCAATACCGCCATTTATGCCCCTGGCGGTGGTAACGTGGGTATCGCTTTTTCTATCCCATCAAATATGATGAAATCTGTGGTTAGTCAAATTCTTGATTTTGGTGAAGTTCGTCGTGGCGTACTGGGTATTGTAGGTCGAGCGGTGTCTTCTGGTCTTGCCGAATCTATGGGGCTTTCTGTTTCTCAGGGCGCGTTTGTTCAGCGCGTTGTTGAAGAATCAGCAGCCGCCGAAGCAAACCTCGAAGCAGGTGATGTAATTGTCAGCATCAATGGCGTTAACATCAAAACCTTCAACGAACTGGCCAGTAAAATTGCCACTTTGGGCGCTGGCACCGAAGTCATTTTGAGTGTGTTGCGAGAAAAAGAGCAAAAAGATGTGGTGGTTAAGCTAAAAGCGGCCAATACATCAAACAACATCAAAGCCGAATCACTGATGCCACAACTGGCAGGGGCCAATTTGTCTGATGGCAAAACTCGTGACAACAGAAACGGTGTGGTGGTCAGCGACGTTGATGAACGCTCACCCGCAGGCCAATTGGGGCTTGAGAATGGTGACGTGATCATGGGCGTTAACCGCAAAGTAGTAAACAATATCAAAGGTCTACAGACATTACTCGGCGAAGCCCGCAACGTCATTGTGCTGAATATTCGCCGTGGCCGAACTTCTATGTACGTGATGTTGCCGTAATGTTTTTGGCTGAACGTTTTGTAAAGGCAGGTTGTAAGTAGAATTACGTTGGCACTATTACCTCAGATACCTCAGGTACCTCAGGTACCTCAGGTACCGCAGGATGTACTTGTAGTCCGGATGTTAGCGCCTAGGCTTTGAGGTTTATAACCTAATCTAATGCTAGCCCACCTCTTAAAAAGGCGTCGCATCACGGCGTATAGTTATAACCACCCATAAAAAAAGCGCGATTCGTATTCGCGCTTTTTTTATCTCTAACTTTTAACTTTTAATTTTTAACTTTTAATTTTTAACTTCGAAACAAGTCAGTTATGTAGAGTGGCTGTTATTTAAAACAACGGTTACTTAAAATGATAGTTAACCCCAATTGACCACATTTCGGCTTTGTCGTTATCGAGTTGATATTGCTCCCACTCAATTGACAAAGAGACGTCTTGACTCAACTGATAACCACCACCAACACCAAAATACAAGTCGGTGCCTTTATTACCGTCATTACCGATGCTTTGATTGTTATTTAACGATTGAGTGTTGAAATCACCTTCCCAATTAAACACGCCAACGCTACCAGTTAGGCCGATATTATCGGTGATGTCGTAGCGATAGACACTGCCTAGGGTGAAACCGTCGGCTGAGTTGGGATTAATTTTTTGGCTGTTATTGAAGAATAATTCAGGGTCAGATACTACAGGGTTTAATTCTGCATTAACCTCGTTAAGGTCCATATAACCGGCTTCGATAGCAACGTTATTGGTGACTTCGAAACCCACATTGAGTTTCCAACCAATGCGACTTTCGTCAACCGAGATATTTGTGGTATTTGCGCCAGTGGCTGTTAATTCGTTGCTGAGTTCAACAATTGAGCTATCTGAGGCAGCCTGACCGAGAGCGGTACCTGCGTACCATGCAGTGTCGTCTTCAGCAGCAATAACTGAAAACGAATACAAAAACAATACAGCAAACAAAAAGCTGCCTATTACCAATGGCAGGCGATCCGCTGTCTTTTTAGTTTTGATCTGTTTCATGCCCTAGTGATCCTTAATGACGCTGCGTTTATTATCATTTGATTTTTTCAGTAACGTTCTTCATTCATCAATGTTGCAGCGCTTTTTATAACGATTAATTGTTGAATGGCGAAAACCAACAATACTTAAATATATTAGCAAGAACCATAACATTGCGCCACCTGCAGAGGTTTTTATCTGGGCCGGTGGTGGTGTTACCACAACGGCGTTAACCGATACATTTACCGTTTCAACAGCCTCTGCGCCCAATGCATCACTGATGCGATAAGTAATGGTGTCTACGCCAACAAAATTGCTGTTAGACACATAGGTCAGAGAATGATCCGTATTGAACACAACAGTGCCTTTTTCGGCGGTAACCGCAATAACACTGAGCGCATCATTTTCAGCATCGGTGTCATTAGCTAGTACATTAATGACGACTGTTTGACCGGTATTGGTAGAAGCACTGTCTGGCGTGGTCACCGGACTTTCGTTGGCAACAACTGTGATGATTAAAGTGGCAGAGCTAGAGCCCCCTTGTCCATCAGTCACGCCATAAATAACGGTATCTTCACCAAAATAATCAAGCGCAGGTTGGTAAAACAATTGGTTACCGACTGCGGTGTTTACAACTTTCTTAAATCAAATCATGATTTAACAGTATTCAGATAGCTTCAAAGGAGGAAAATAAGGGGGAAACGGCGATGCTACAAACCAAAAATCGCCACGGGCGCGGCGATTTTCTATTACATTGGCTGATGAGTACTGAGTTACGCCATCATTTTCATTTTCACCCTTTGGGCCAAAGTGCTCAAACGTTCATTCAAGTAAGTCAAAACCTGTTCTTTTTGACTATTAATAAAGAAATGACCATCGGTAAATTCTTGTGCCTGAACTTTGTTTTCAATCAACTTCTGCCACGCCATAACATCTTCTACCGGTACATCTTCGTCTTGCAAACCATACAATAAGGTCGCATCACAAGTCAGTTTGTGCTCACCCTCGTAATCAAAGGTTTCGCTGAGTGAAAAATCTGAGCGCAATATGGGTGAAAACAGCTCCATTAATTCTTTTTGAGCGAGAATTTCTGGCGGCGTACCACCTAATTCTTCTACAGCTTTCAAAAAATCCTGTTCGCCCATAGCATGCATGGGTTCTCGCGTTGGTGGTAAATTAATCGCCCGCTTAGCCGAAATAAAATGATGTATTTGCCCAGTAACACCTTGTTGTTGCAGCGCACGGGCCAATTCGAAACTGACCAAACCGCCGTTACTGTGACCAAAAAACACAAAAGGTTTGTCTAGCGCTGGTAAAATGTTGGGAATAAGCGCTTCAACCATTCCTTTACAAGTGCCTATCAGTGGATCGACAAAACGACTGCCTCGGCCCGGATACTGCACAGCAATCACTTCAATTGACTCTGGCAAACTGTTACACCAGTCGGTGAAGATTTGTGCACTACCACCAGCATAAGGAAAACAAAACAATCGGATAGCGGCATGAGGCGCAGGTTTTTTGATGTGGAACCACGGGTTTTTGTACAAATTTGGCATAGCTGGCATTATCCTTGCGCTTTAGAATGACAATAGGTCGGCAATAGAACGGCGAATTGTAGCAAAAAGCAAAGCTGCACAAAAGCCACAATTGATGCTTGTCGCTATTAAAGGAGGGGGCCAATCAGGTTTTGCCGTAGGTGGGTGCTTCAGCCCCGGCAACGCGGGGTATAAAAAGCAAGCGGGGCTAAAGCACCCGCCTACAATTCATCATCTCCAAAATTTGCAAGATGTTAAAATTTGATTAATCGCACACGCCAACAAACTTGCTTTCGTCAAACGTATAATCACCAGCATTAGCAGAAGGATGCTCATACCACTTGGCCACATCTGGGTTGCTTGAAGGCTCGCCGCTTAACAAAGTTTGACGGTAGTCAGCAAACAATGGGTAAGCTAGTTCGATGTGTTGATATTCCATTGGCCAAGCCCAGTTGGCAGGTACCACGATACCAAACGGGTAGCCGCTGGCATTGATGCCACCACTGGTGCCACTGATCACTTCAGAGTTTACTTCAGCTACGTCAATGTCCATACCCGTGTTGTGAACGCGCAGCACTGGACGGTATTTTATAAGGCCAGTTGCACTTCGGTCTTCCAAACGGTTGTTGGCCGGGTCGGTGATCACAATGTTTACTCGGGCTGTCACTCTAGGCACGGTCAAACATTTACCACCTACGGTGTTGGCTGCAAAAGTGCCTGGTGCTGCGGGTAACGCTGTTCTAGTGTCAGGGAATATCACCAAATCGGCGCCATCGCTGTAAGTATTGCGCGACACTTCCAAACCATCAGTGCCAAAGCGTCGAACGGTAGAATAACCTTCACCTACAAACGCCGACTCAGACAAAAACGAGATGTTAGTGATTGGGTCAACTTCACCATCAACAACGGTAGTGAATTCATGGTTATAACCGGCACCACGGGCACGTGGCACGTAGTCCATACGAATAGACAGCAATTCGTTGTTGCGGTTATAGTTTTCGGTTACTCGCATGTTCACAACTAAATCGTTGTAATCGGCATCACCTTCATTAGGAAAAAGGTCTTCATAAGCGATTGTCGCCCAGCCCTGTGCAGGAAAACTCACTTGAGTCATTTGGTTAACTTTCCAAAAACCCATGGTTTGACCCACGTTATTGTTCAAGGCGTCATAAATGTCTTTTGCTTCTTCAGCGGTCTTCAGTGCTTCGCTGTAAAGACCGTTAGAATACAATTGATGCGCCATATACCATTTACTATCAGCCAATACATACCACTGACCCGTTGTATTTGTTACGCCGTCTAAAGTAAAGTTCTCGTTACCGGTATAAATAGCATCAATAAAAGTTGACTTGCCTTTGACCACTCGATAACCGCCTTCAAGGTTAAAGCTAGCTGCCAACTGCTGACGCTCTGTTCGGTCAATCATCGCGTCTGCCAATTGCAATGTTGATTTTGCAATCGCATTATGGGACAGAGCCAGCGTGGCCATTGCAAAAAGCGAATGCTTTATTAGGGTGGTTTTACGTTTAGTTAATTGTTTTTCAGTATTCATCATTCATTGCTCTTAATATTATTAATCTTATGGGGGGATATATTTCTTACAAAACTTCCTACAAAAACAACCTGTTAATGCATATGGTTAAACATTTGTAAGGCCTTTTGTTATTCACTCAAGTCAGACGCTCTTCTTTAGATCAAAAAACAACCCAAACAGAGTTAATTAGTTAAAAAAGAGACATCAAGTGACTCAGTGACAAGCATCAGCAAGCTTTAAGCCACAAAGCAAAAGTACCGGTAAATAATCAGTAATACCCTGCCGCCGATTCATCCTCTGTACTGGTATTATTAGTCAGCCAATGCTATATACAGTCCATGGCTTTTAATCGAACCAACCGCATCAACAATCACTATGGTGTTGAATTCATTGCCAATGTCAGTATTCATCCTCAACAAGATTGATAGCTCGACTCAACAATCCATTAAACGGACTCAGCAAATTTATGGCTATTGCATTTGAAGACTCAAGGCGGGCACTCGAACAACAGTTGTCGAGTAAACTCGATATTGTTCATGTGATTCAGGTTTTGTTCCTTTCTACTTTGGCATTTTGGGCATTTCTGGGCGAAATAGACCTCTATCGCACATCACAAAGTGGGACTTTAAAGAATGAGGCCGGGGCGTTAATCGTACAATCTGAGGTCTGGGCCACCATTAAACAGTCATCATTGACGCTGGGACAAAAAGTTGAAAAGGGTGAATTGCTACTACAACTTGACGATACACCCGCCCGCCTGACATTGTCGAAACTCACCGATGAACTCACCGCCAATCGTCAGCAAAAAGCCATTCTTAACGAACAACGCCAATTAACCGCACAAAAATACCAATTGTTTCAAAGCTCACTCGAATCGGAGATCAGGCAAATTCAAGCCCAACTAGAACAGTCCGATCAGGTGTTGGCCACCCAGAAAAAAATTCTCGACGGTTTTCAAGCCTTATCCAAAACCTCAGCCGTGGCCAAAATGGACCTGCTACGTCAAGAACTAGAAGTCGTTAGAGCGCAAGCTACCGCCAAGGTCAACAAAATCGCGCTAAGCAACAAACGCCAACAAATACCCCGCAACCAACGCGAGCAAGACTTAGCGGTCAGTCAAATCGATGCCCAATTGTCGGCTTTGAACGATCAGCAAGAACAGTTAAACCGCGCCATTACCCGAGCCAAACTTGAAGTAGACAAATACGCCATAGTTGCAGGTAACAGCGGCGAAGTGGTTCAACTGGTTGCACTGCCTGCGGGCAACCGGGTCGATATAGGCCAAAAGCTGGCCACCTTAAGCAATAGCTCTGCCTGGTTAATCCACAGTCAATTTAAAGCCACCGATGCGGTAGGTCATATAAAAGAAGGGCAGTCGGCACGGATATTGGTCGACGGTTTTCCTTGGCGTCAATATGGTTCGCTCGAAGCGACCGTGAGTCATGTCGCTAAAGAGGGCGTTAAAGGCCAAGTCGATGTATTGCTCACGCTTCGCCCTCACCCCGATTCACAAATTCCGTTGACCTTTGGTCAACCAGTCACTGTAGAAATCAAAACCCAAGTGCTTTCGCCTATGTTACTACTGCTCAATGCGGTTGACCGTGCCACTCGCACCCATGCAGGAAGCGACGGTTCATGAGCCGCCGTTGGTTGGCCAAAGAGGTCGTTCAAACATCTAACATGGATTGTGGTGTCGCTGGGCTAAAATGCATTCTCGACAGCTACGGCATTCAAAGTAACTACGAATACCTGCGCGATGCTTGTAAAACCGATGTCAACGGCACCTCTATCGACAGAATGGAAGACGTACTTAACGACATCGGTTTTGAAAGTTATCAGGTGGTTGTGCCCAAAGAACAACTCACCTATGACACCGATGACTTACTACCTGCCATTGCGGTGGTCAACATTGGCCAAAACATCACCCACTTTGTGGTGATCTGGCGCAAGGTGGGCAATTGGCTACAAATTTGCGATCCGGCCCAAGGGCGCTATTGGGTGCGCGCCAAACATTTTGCCAATAACCAATTGTTTATTTACCGCGACCACATTGAAACCGAACAATGGCAGCATTGTTTTGAGGCCTGGGATCGCCCTCACTTTTTAGCTCAAGTCAAACGTAAACTGGGCATAGGCGCTGGAGCCTTCAAAAAAGCGATGGAAAACAGCGACACCCAATGGCAACCCGGTGCCAAAGTCGATGCGGTGTTACGCTTTATCACCTATTTGGCTGACCAAG
Source organism: uncultured Alteromonadaceae bacterium (assembly GCA_938085045.1). Lineage (GTDB taxonomy): Bacteria > Pseudomonadota > Gammaproteobacteria > Enterobacterales > Alteromonadaceae > JABSOG01. The sequence goes on along the minus strand of CALKGI010000008.1, from coordinate 11,925 downwards.
ACAAAAAGTTTACCGGCAAAACCGCCGAAACCCTGTTCAACGAATTGTTGCAAGCAATGGAAAACCACCCTGAGGCTGATTGGTACAAAACCATTCCCAAAGCTTTTTGGTCATGTCGCTCGTCAGACGACTGGTACACCACCGCGATGGAAAAAGAAGGGTTGGATGCGTCAAACCATATTAACTTCAATGGTGCGGTGTTGCTTAAAGTCAGCCCGACCGACCACTTAAAGCAACCCGAAGCGACCAAACCAAAGTCAAAATCAGAGTCAGAGTCAGAGTCAGCCACATCAAAACAACAAAAATCTGCGTCAGCAACTGAAGATGAAGCAAACACAGAAGCTGACTCACAAGAAGAGCAACGCAGCGGGCCTGAAGATGAGCAAATTCGTCAAGCATTAACGGTGCCGACCAAATCACCCATGCGCAGCGTTTACGATTTTGTTCGCACTGCTGGGTTAATAAGCCCAACGGTGGTGTTTTTGTCAGCCATTGTGGTCGGGGCAACGGTAGCCTTGCAGGCCATGGCCTTTAAATTATTGTTTGAATTTGAAAACCTTGTGGCCCCGGGCCAATTGCGAATAAACATCGCACTGGTGATCTTTTTTCTCACCGCTGGCACCGCCATACTCAACGTGCCATTACAATTAACCGTGCAGCGCATATCACGGCGACTTGAAGACCAATTTAGAATTGCACTGTACGAAAAGCTACCCAGGCTTAAAGATGAATATTTTTCGAGCCGGTTACTGTCTGATCTCATTGAACGAAGCCATTCAGTTGCGTCGATAGAAAATATCCCCTCTATCATGGTCAACCTGATTCAAACCCTTACCCGCTTGTTGGTCATCTATTTGGGGCTTATTTATTTAGTGCCCGAGGCGGCATTGTGGATCACCTTATTTACTGGTGCCTGTGTCATTATCCCTTTTATTGCACAGCAAATTCTCAGCCAAAAAGACATGGTCACCCGAACACTGGCAGGCACCTTAACCCGGCATTATTCAAATGCACTTTTAGGGTTATTTACAGTCAAAGTGCATTCTGGCGAAAATACCATACTCAACCAACAACAAGAATCTCTGACCCGCTGGGCCAAAGCGTCTAACGCCCAGCGCAAATCGATGATCCGTTTATCGTTTGTCCAAGACATAGTGACTTATAGCCTCGCCGCCTTATTAATAGCACATTTGGTGTATACCACCTCGGCCAGTTCACTCAACATTTTGTACGTTTACTGGTTATTACAAATGCCGGTGCGGGCAGAGATATTGTTTACAGTGATCCAGCAATACCCCGGGGTTAAAAACATCATACTGCGATTACAAGAACCTTTGTGCAGCGCAGAGGATCCAATAGAAAAAATCGAATATTCTCATGTGCCTGAAGATGCCAAAGGCATGGAAATACAAGCCACAAACGCCTCATTTTCAGTTGAAAGTGAACCGATACTCAATGATGTCAACATTCATATAGAACCCGGCACTCACATTGCCATTGTTGGCGCGTCAGGGGCCGGAAAATCAACCTTTGTCAGTGCCCTGCTTGGCTTTGGCCAACTCGATAGCGGCGAAGTATTGATTGACGGCAAACCACTTGATACCGAAACCATTGCCGAGGTACGTGACCATTCCACTTGGCTCGACCCGCAGGTCTACCTTTTCAAAAACAGTATCATCGAAAACATCACCTATGGCAGTGGCCACACCGGGCACATGGGCGAAGTGCTAGATGAGTCCAACCTGTGGCCCATCATCGAAGGTTTGCCCGACAGTATTCACACCGATTGTGGTGAAGGGGGTTCGCAGCTCTCTGGTGGCGAAGGTCAACGAATACGCCTAGCCCGAGCACTCAACAAACCTGAAGTGAGATTGGCCTTGCTCGATGAACCTTTTAGAGGTCTCGACAAACCCACCCGTGTACAATTAATGAAAACCGTGCGTGAAAAATGGAAAGACATCACCCTCATCTGCGTTATTCACGATGTATCAGAGGCCCTACAGTTTGATCAGGTGGCGGTATTTGAACAAGGTCAAATTGTCGAACAAGGCGACCCTAAAGCTTTGGTAGAAACTGACGGAGCATTATCTAGATTGATAAAACATGAAACCGCAGTAGCTAGTGAATGGTTAAACAATCCGAACTGGCGGCGCATCTCGGTCAAGGATGGCAAAATAGTAGAGGCGCCCCACACATGAAAATGAATGCATTCCTGTGGCATGAACACGACTTGCAGCAAGGGTTGTCGATGCTGGGCCTTCAGATGGGCACCAAGAAAACCTTGCAAAAACCCTCAGACCGCTGGGACTTGGCAAAAAACCCCAACGAATGGCTGCACGAGCAAAGCGAAAAAATAGACCTCAATGCGCAGCGCGTTGAACTTCCTTTTGGCGAGCTACAAGAAAAAATCGTCAACATTGGCCCTTGCCTTATTAAACTCACCGATGACGATGACTTGTCTGCCTATTTGGTGGTGGCCGCAACCAATCGCCGTGGCGTCAAAGTATTTAGCACCGACGGCACCATAGTCAAACTGACCCTCAACGAATTGGTTGACGGTTTTATTCACTGGCTGCAATTCAAAACCCACGGCAATGTCGACCGAGTTATTGAGCGCTTTAAACAATCTGCCGGAGAATTATCTGAAGACTTAAAACGAAAGCTGTTTGTGTCTTTAATGTCGGCTTATCCCATCAACCAAATTTGGACTTTTTCGGCGATAGAAAAAGACTCAGTTGTTAGTGAGTTAAAAGTACAAGGTGCCCACCGATACCTATACGGATTTTTGGTTGGGTTATTGTCAAGCCAACTGTTTTTTGTCACCTCTTGGTTTGTGCTCGGTAGCAACGTTTTGGCTGGGAGGGCTGGTACTGACTGGCTGCCTATTTGGTTTATCTTACTGTTTGGTTATCTAGTCTCGCGCCTGTATACCCGTAAAAAACAACAAGCACTGAGCTTGCTGATTAGCTTGCTGATTAAAAAGCGAATGCTCAAAGGCATGACCCATATGCCGCTAGAATTAGTGAAAAAAGACGGCCCATGTAACCTACTAACCCGCTGTTACGAATCAGGCCAGTTTGAATCAGCCAGTGTCGGCTTGGTGCTCAATTGTGTCAGCTCATTTGTCGCCTTATTTGTTACCATGATTGCCATGATAGGGCTACAAATGTGGGGCTTACTGAGCGTCTTTTTACTGGTTGGCGTGGTCACCGCATTTGTGATGATACGGTTATATCAAATTGAAGCGCAATGGACCTCAGGCCGATTAGCATTAACCCATTCTCTGGCAGAATTGATGATAGGCCAGCGCACCCGGCGAGTACAAGAAGCCAAACACCTGCGTCACAAAAATGAAGATGCAAAGCTCAATCATTACATTAGCTTGCAGCAACAACGAGACATGTTGCAGGTAATTTACTCACTCATCCCCTCAACTTGGAACGTTTTAGGGCTAGGTGTGTTACTACTGGGTTTTGCCACAGACAGCTCAGCAGTTGGGCTACCTGCTGGCGCCGGATTATGGTTATTAATCACAGTCACGGTCACTCAACTGAGTTCTATTTACTTGCAAGTGATCCGCGTTGCAGTTGCTTGGACCACCATCGCCCCGTTGCTGACCAAAGAGCCACAAACTAAGCAACAAAATAAATCACTGACAATTCCAGCTAACATTGAATCAGAACGATTATTAGAGGTACGTGATGTTGCCTATAGTTACCCCGACCGCCATGTTAATGTACTCGACGGTGTAAACCTGCAACTGAGCAGCACCGACAAGATAATCCTCGAAGGCCAGTCTGGCTCGGGAAAATCAACCCTTATATCATTATTGACAGGAATAAGACCTGCTGGTCGAGGCAGCATATTGCTCAGCGGCATAGAGCAAAACATGGTATCTAAAGAACAATGGGGAGAACGAGTGGTGATGGTGCCCCAATACCACGAGAACTACCTGTTCACCGAAACCATGGCCTTTAACTTGCTGCTAGGCACCGAATGGCCTGCCGAGCCAGAACAACTAGACGAAGCTCGAATGATTTGTCACGAGCTGGGCTTAACATCCCTGCTCAAAAGAATGCCATCAGAAATGATGCAAGTGGTTGGCGAAATGGGCTGGACTTTGTCGCACGGTGAAAAAAGCCGAATATTTGTTGCCCGAGCAGTATTACAAAAGCCCGATTTAATTATTCTTGATGAATCATTAGCGTCGCTAGACCCTGAGAATAGCCATAAGGTATTGGCTTGTATTGAGAAGCATTGCAAGGCCGTGATTATTGTGGCGCATCCTTAGTTGTGATGGTGGCCCGTAGAATGGTTAAGAGCTTCACACGGAGGCACGGAGCAACGGAGGTTCACGGAGGTAAGATTGAAAAGACAAGAAAAAATAAAAAAAGAATGTCGGTTTTTAGCAGCCCCATTCGTCATTCTAATAACAGCGTAATAAATACGCGTTATAAAACCAATGAACTGGAGCAATACCATGCAATATTTATGTTTGATTTACGAAGCCGAAGCCCTAGAAGCTACCCGTAGTGAAGCCGACAGTGGCAAGATATTTCAAGGCTATATGGCCTTTACTGAAGAGGTTCAAGGCAATGGACAATTTGTCGCTGGCGAACCACTAATGCCTACCGATACAGCCACCACCGTATGCGTTCGAAATGGTGAAACGCTGGTATCAGATGGCCCATTCGCAGAAACCAAAGAACAACTGGGCGGTTACTACCTGCTTGAATGCGAAAACCTCGACCAAGCCATTGCCTCAGCGGCAAAAATTCCTTCCGCCGTATATGGCCGTATTGAAATAAGACCTATCATGGTTTTTGATAAATAAACGCCAAACCAAATAAGCAATGCCAATGTACAAAGCGTTAATCCAAACATCTTATGCTCAAGCATTGTCTCGGGTTATCGCTATTTGTCGTGATATCAATACAGCCGAAGATTGCCTGCAAGACGCGGTTGAACAAGCATTAAAGCGCTGGCCAAACAATAATCCCGAAAACCCAACGGCGTGGCTGGTCAGCGTAGCCCGTAACAAATTCATCGACCTTTGCCGCCGCAACAGCAAACAAGTCGACATTCAAACCCTTGAAGAAAGCGTCACTAATCTCGATTTATCTGAGCAAGCATTACTACAAAGCTACAACGACGACCTACTGAGGCTCATTTTTACCTGTAGCCATCCCGCACTTGAAATTCAAACCCAAATCGCCCTAACCTTAAAGCACGTACTGGGCCTGAGTGTTGAGCAAATCGCCAATGCACTATTGGTTAGCTCAAAATCAATGGAGCAACGCTTAACCCGAGCTAAAAAGAAGATAGCAGCAGCCAAAATCGACTATCAAATCCCTGCCCCGCAACAATGGCAACCTCGCTTAAACGCCGTACAAAAAACCATATACCTGCTGTTTAACGAAGGATACCTCACCACAACAGGCAACACAGCGATAGCACCTGATTTATGTGCCGAGGCCATAAGACTGGGCCGCCTACTGCACAGCTGTGTTAAAAACGATGCCAATGTTATTGGTTTGCTGGCATTAATGCTTCATCAAAATGCCAGAGCCCCTGCCCGCCTTTCAAGCGCTGGTGAAGTCATACTCTTGGCAGACCAAAACCGCCAACTGTGGAAAAAGCCAGACATTGCCCAAGCCAACGTATTGGTAGAAAAAGCCTTACGACTAAACCCTCGTAGCCCATACGCTATTCAAGCCGCAATAGCCGCGCTGTACAACAACGCCAAAGACGAAGACTCTACCGACTGGCAACAAATCGACGGTTTATATTTGATTTTAATGAAATTCGACCGCAACCCGGTGATTGCATTAAATGCCGCAGTAGTAACGGCCAAAGTGGCAGGAGTAGAGGCGGCCATAGCGCAAATTCAAAGGCTCAAACCCATTTTGAACGACTATCGACATTTTCACATCGCGTTGGGCGGATTATATTTCGACAATCAACAGCATGAATTGGCCAAGAAACATTACAAAAAAGCGATGAAGTTAACCCAAAGTGACAGCGAAAAAGCGTTTATTTGTCATCGGTTAGAGCAATGTGATCTCATAACTGAACCAACAAAACCCCCTCATTAACTTGCAGCGCCTGCGCCTTAGCCCAAGACTGCACCATCAAAAAAGATGTTATCATCAACGCACTCAAACACAGGCGTTTTACCAAAAGTTTAGTTATCAAATTGATATTCATGTGTGGCTCCAAAGCAGTGCGGCACAATTACTGTGCCGCATAATCAGTTGTCCTTAATCTTTTTCTCTTTCATCCGCAATTGTAAAAAGTGCGTTGAAACTATTCCCTGTATACTACCGACGGTTGCTGTTGATGCTAATTAATGCTCGATGCCGTCAAAGTGGTTCTATTGTATAGCGTGCGAACAAAAATGCCCTTCGAGTATCGGACAAAAACCTACAGCTTTCGGCCTGAAGTAATTTATTGTTTAAAAACAGCACCTTAAATTTGCAATAAAACGTCAATACAGATATTTCACCGTAGGCGGGTGCTTCAGCCCCGCAGTGTTTAGCATTAATCATTAGCGTAGAGATTTACCAGCATGAGCAAATCAATAGAATCCAAAGAGCTCGGCACAGCCCAAGGTATGTTTGGCAAAATCACTGTAGGCCAAACAGAAGAGCGGCGTTACTTGCACATTGAACAAGAACGCGAAGGCAGCTTTTATTTAATCGACGGTAAGCCCAGTCACCTACCGGCCAGCCAATACACAGCCGGATTCTTACCTGCTGGGTGTCATTTTAACGCCAACACCAAAGCAACAAATGCACTAATGCTAGGACTCGGTGCCGGTGCAGGCGTAATAGCGCTGCTCAGCAATTTCAGCCAATTACACATCACAGTGGTCGAAATAGACCCAGCCATAATAGAACTGTCATGCCGTTACTTCCCTTTACTAACGTATTACATCAACAACGGCCGATTGAACATTATCTGCCAAGACGCCATCAATTTCGTTCAAACCCATTCACAGGCCCATGCATCAACCCACTTCGATTTCGCCATAATCGACATATATCAAGGCAACTTTACCTTTGCTGGTAAGCTCAGGGAGCAAAGCTTTTTATCAGCCCTCAACAACATCGCTTCATTAATAGTGGTCAACCTACTGCCCTTACCAAGCAAACGAGCATTCAATCGTGTAATTAAAGATTTCGACAGAGCCGGTATAAAACTCAAAATTAGCTATCCAATAGGCGACCGTAAAAAAACAGCCAGCAAAAATATCAGCCATATTCTTTATTCACAAGTGATGACAGCGGTGCCAGGTTTTGAGCCTTATCCGATGATACCTGAGGAATTGCGAAGGGTATTTTGCAGTGATTACGAGGCGATGCTTAAACGATGTGAAGAGATTGAAAAACCGAGTTTTTGGCCTTGGTAGGTAATCTACATCGTTCGTATTTGGTCAACATAACCCTTAAACAACTTAAAACTTTCATCTCGTTTGAGAAGGTTTTCAATACTGCGATTACAGGTTTTACTTTCATAAAAAGGCATAGACAAATCGGTGTAGCAATCATAGTTTTTCACCATAACAACCGCTTTGCCTTTGGTACGTTCGGTATACTTTTTTAACTTCTTATCTTTTAGCAACTCCTGCGCTAACTGCTTTTCACCGCCGTTTATCAACTTGGCTTTATTGACATCTTTGTTGTAGTGTTTGAACAACCAAACTTCTAGGGAGTGTACGGTTATGGCGAAGATAATACGAGAATCATACTCTGCAAAGAAACCAGCTTCACCTGATTCAATTTGTTTAACTAGCCGGGATTTAACTTTGGCAACAATCTCGGTCACCGATTTTAACGTTTTACCTCCATCGTCTCTCAAATCTACATCAAAACCTTTAAGATTAGCCACATCAGTGTCGATTTGAATTACAATGTTTTTAACCGTGGTGAAAGCCTGTCGAAACTTGTGGCTAGCCAAATATTCTAATACCCGCTCCCAGCCACCGTCTTTGTTGGTGTCTGACTTACCACCCGGTTGTAGTTCTGTGATTAACTCGAACAACTCTTCATCGTCATACAAACCACAAAGCATGTTTTCAAGCACAGCCTGATCGGTCGGGCCTTCACATATTAAACCAAATTCCATTTAGAACCCCTTAGGAATGCCGCCGATGTAACCTCTGATCATTGCTTCCGACAACATCACCGATTCACCACCATCTGTTTTGGGCATTTCGCCTGAAGTAAATTCACGAACGGTGGTTTGCCCTTTGCGTTTTCTTGAAACTACAAACAGTTTTTGCGCCTCATCAAACACATCAATACCGTCTAAAGTTGCCGGATTTTGCGTGGTTAAAAACAATTGTTTGTCATATTTTTTGGCCAGCTCAACTAGGTAAGAAGTGATTTTTGCACATAACTTGGGATTCAACGCAGCATCAATATTATCAATGGCGAAGATTTTGGGTGTATCTTTAGACACTATTAGTGCCATATAAAACAGCACATACAAAAAGCCTTCGTTTGCGCTTCTTTGGGTGAAAGGCTGTGATAGATATTTGTCTTGGATATATAACTCATCTTCTGGCAATTCAGGTTCGTTGTCCAAATCCATTGATTTATACCAGCCGATTAGGCTCAAACCTGCTTCGATATCTGCCAATGCTTCTGGTTGTTTTGCGTGTATTTCTCTAAGTAATTTGAATAAACCTTCGCCGTGAATGCCTACGGGTCTGATGCTGCCCTCTTCGGTTAGGTTACGTAGTTGTTTGTTTTGGGGGCTGTAGATTACGAAGCCTTTTAGGGGTGAGAGTTCTCTAGTGATACCTGATTGTCTTCTCTCCGCGAGGGTATCAAGTTCATCCATACGCTTTGTATACTCGCCATTTTCAAAATCATTCAATAACCCAATGAAATCCTCATCACCAAAATCCTTTGCATCATTGACCTGCTGAGGAGAGAGGCTGGAGAGCAACCTTTCTATTTTCCTAAATTGATTCAAACGTTTATCAAGCGCTAGTGAGCTAGCTAACCCATCGTTTACTGCCACTAATGTATCAGTCGATAATTGCCACTCGCCATAAGTTTCATTGGTATGGTTAATCTCGTACTCTCGACCATTACCTTCACCATCCACATCAACGCTAATCTTAATCGACTCATCAACGAAATCTTCACTAAAATTAGATCGCATAAATTTAGGTGACGTAACCCGTATCCCTCTGTTCTCCAAAAACTCGGTATCCAATCTATCGCTTTCAGCCGCTGCAACAAAAGTAATAGCCTCAAAAATAGTGCTCTTCCCCGAGCCATTTTCACCAATAAACACATTCACTCTGCCAAACTCTAAATTGAGTTTTTCGGCAGACTTGAAATTGTTGATTTCAATCGCTTTTAACATGCGCGGTTTATTCCTTGGCTTATAAAAATGAGGCTATTTTCGGACACAATATTAACCTATAGTGCAGGTTTTCAAAAGCCGTTTGAATCAAAAGAGCTTTGCGCCTGTAATTCAGATAATATACTGGTATTAAGATGCTCACATTACAGATGGATATGATATGACAAACAAAAAATCAAAATTAGAAAATACAGGATTTGTCTTAGTTCTGCTCATGATTCTATTACAGGCCTTTTATGGCACATTTGCCTACATCGACCCAACAACATTCTCAGCAGTCAGAGGCACTGAATTATTTTCACCGCAAGACGCTGACTGGGCAAAAATATACGGTTCGCGCACCATTTTCATTGCTTTGTTTTTTGGCTTTCTTTTATATACCCGCAATTATTCAATTTTGATGTGGGGCGCATTGCTTGGCATTGTTATGCCCATTACAGATGGCATTCTCGCTTACCAAGCCGAGGCGCCATTTAAGGTGGTTTTTAAGCATATTGCGACAATTGCTTACTTGGTCGTCACATTTTTTGTCTTAAAAAAGGTGGTTGCTCAAAAAACACAAGATTAAAGAGGCAAAGTGGCTGTTATCACCTCTTTAACTCTTTATTCATTGTGCGCTTTATCCTTTCAGCACTTTATCCTTTCAGCACTTTACCCTTTCAACTCTTTACCTCTTCAACAATGCCCCAACGCTTTCTTTATAAACTCGCCCGACTGGCACAACGATATCGCCGAGGTGAATTTCGGCAGCCTTAACCAAGGTCACCGCCGACTGGGCAATTAAATAAGAACGGTGAATGCGGCAAAAGTCCGATTGCGGTAGTAACTTCTCAAAGTCTGAGATTTTCATTTGACTCAAAATACTGCCCTCAGTTAAATAAACTGAGGTGTAATTGCCGTTGGCTTTAATATATAGAATGTCGTCGAGCGCCACTTTGTGGTGTTTTTTGTCGTCTTTGATGTAAATGCTGTCGGCACTACCGCTACCTGAATTTGACTCAGGTTTACTGGCAACCTGCTCTACAGCCTTTTGCACTGCTTTATTGAAGCGCTCTGCGTTAAAGGGTTTTAACAGGTAATCAGTTATTTCGTATTCGTAACTTTCGAGCGCATATTCCCTGTGTGCCGACACTATTATCACCTGAGGCGGGTTTTGCAGGGTGTTTAAAAATTCAAAACCCGTCATTTTTGGCATGTTAATGTCTAAAAATATCAAATCGACCGCATGGCTGGCCAGTATTGATGGCGCATCTAGCGCACTGTAACAATTACCGACCAACTGCATTTCGCCACGTTTGTTGGCAAAGTTGGTTATCAGTTTGTGGGCGATGGGTTCGTCGTCCATGATGAGATACTTTATGGTCATATATCGGCTCTAGTTGGGTTTTAAGTCAGGTTGATTGTTACTTTAGATGTGTAAATGTTGCCTTCACTTTGCCCGGTAAATTCATGCTTGCCCGGAAACAACAACGCCAGCCGTCTCGAAAGGTTCTCTATGCCAATACCACCAGACTTTTTGGCTTTATTGCGCTTTTGTACTTCTGGGTCAAAGTTGTTTTTAATCTCAAACGCCAATCGCTGTTTATTCGTGGTTAGCTTACAGTGAATAAACTCGCCTTCTGACTGGGTTTCAATCCCATGTTTAAAAGCGTTTTCAAGCAAGTTGATAAACAACAAAGGCGCAATACGCTGTTCTTGGTCTTCAATATTTTGCTCAAATTGAATGTCGACTTCGTGATCATATCTGATTTGGTGCAGCTCAATAAAGTTCTGTAAATAATGTACTTCGTCGGCCACCGACACGGTGTTTTTACGCCCGTCATAAATGGTAAAGTGCATCATTTCAGACAGTTTGTAAATCACCTGCTCGGTCAAGTCTGACTTTTCAATGGCCAGCCCATACAGGTTATTCAGGGTATTAAAGAAAAAATGCGGATTGATTTGGCTTTTGAGCAAATTAAGCTCAGACGTTAACGTTTCTTGCTGTAAATGGGCAATGTGCTGCTTTTGTTTGTTGCGGTCATGCGCCAGATAAAATATCGGCAACATCAATGACACCGTCAAAAACATCAACAACAAATCAGAATTATCGAGCGAGTGAATCCACACCAACAAAGCCACATATAACACCAAAAACAACAACGCTTTGACCAGCCAAAAGTATTTATGATCTCGCAAAAATTACCCCACTCACCTAGTTGTTTAACACCAAACCTGTCGTTTGACATGCTTTAATCGTCGTTCGTCAGTCGCCGCTTTTCACGCGTGACCATCGTTGTATTATCGCTGTAATCCATTAAGTCGTCACGAGGCATCTATGTTAACCATCAGAAATTTATCAAAAACTTACGATAATGGCGTTAAAGCGCTTAAATCTGTTTCACTAGACATCGAACCGGGCATGTTTGGTTTGCTTGGTCCCAACGGCGCTGGCAAGTCGAGCTTAATGAAAACCATTGCCACCTTGCAAGAACCCGATCATGGTCAAATCAGCTTTGACAACAAAGACATAGTGCAAAACCCCAATATCCTCAGAAACTGTTT
>CALKGI010000007.1 GCA_938085045.1 uncultured Alteromonadaceae bacterium | reverse complement strand
ACTGGTCTGATTTTGGGCAGCGAAAATAAGCAGTAGCAAGGCATTAATCGCCGCCACTAGTCACTCTAATGGCAAGATTAATAACGAAGCTAATGCTTATTTTAGCCAGCAAAATGACCAGTTAATTAATGGAGTTGGTATAAGCCTTGTCGGTCAGTATGTGGCTGAGTTAATACCAGTAACCACAATACAGTCAAAACACCGACTCAATCAGAATTTCGCGGCAATTTTTAAACACTTAAGTCGTTATAATAAAACAACTTAAGGAGGAACAAACCATGCAATCACAACAAGTATTACAAATCAAAGCCCTTGAACATCTCATTGAAGCAGATTTCGACAGCGCAAAATGCTGTCAGTCTGTTTGCTTGCTCACCGCCGAACTGTTTAAAAACAGTAGTGACAAGGTTCAACAAGAACTGGCCAGTGTTGCCTATAAGGCATTTTTGTCAACATCTGAAGCCGTACCAATTAAATAGAGGGAATAGTGAAAAATAACGGTGGCAGCCCTACCAGGAATCGAACCTAGATCTAACCCTTAGGAGGGGCTTGTTTTATCCATTAAACTACAGGGCCGCAGTTTGAGGGGTAGATAATAACGGCTATTGCGGCCAATTCAAGTTTTTTTGTCACCCCCCGTTAAAAAAGACGCTTTTCTATGATCTAAGGTGCACCGTACGCACCTTTTTTTATCCGCTTTATTTACCCGACCAACAACAATACCACCAATTTTTCAGGCCCATGGGCACCATAAGCTAGCGTTTGCTGAATATCTGCGGTTTTTGACGGGCCAGATATCAGCACAACATTAGTTGGCATTTTGTTGTGCCACTGCTGCTCATTCATTAATAGGGCAAAATTCGCGTAAAGTTGCTCAGCATCAACAATAACAAAATGAACTGGCGGTACGAGCGACAGCGTTCTAGGCTCTTCCACCGTAGGCCATAATACGATTGTGCCAGTCGCCGCTATTGCGCTGTGAGCGCCTGTTATCGCTGCGGGTGTGTTATCGAACAGGTTTTGCTTGGCCTGACTTTCAACAACAAAGTCAAATTCTTGTAATGTAACACTACCCTTTAGAGCTTGTATTTCTTCACTGTATTGGCCGCTTTTACCGTAAAGTAGTCTATCGATACCCAGCGACTTTAATTCTCTGGCTACTACCTCAGCGATTTGCGCCTTACTGGTTTTTACCACCTGCGCATGATTGCTTTCAAGATGCCCAACAAATTGTTCAAGCTGCTGTTCACGACTGAGCTTTGGATATTCAAAGCCGGTTTCTTTGGGCAACTTGTCATAATCGGCGCCGGCGACCTGAGATTTGAGTTTGGCCAATATGTTGTTTCTAGCAGATTGGTTTGTCATTTACGCTTGCCTTGTTTTTCATTCTCGCCAATCAATTCATGCAAAGTTTTAGCTGCCGGTTTAGGCGCGGTTCTTGCCGTTGTCCATGGGCCAAGATTTTTTGGCATCAGCCAAGACAAACGGGTCAGTAATTTTGTAGACCAGCGATAAAGCCAAGGAGACTTATGCACCAAGGCCCATAATTGCCAAATTAACGCCTCTACAGGTTTACGCCCTCCCCCCTGCCCTTTAACTGTTTGCGGCATATCTGCCCTAGGTTTAACACTTTCTTTTCTCAGGCGTAGCAACAACTTAGGAATAGGAATACCCACCGGGCAAACCTCTTCACAAGCACCACATAATGACGAGGCGCTCGGCAACTCATTTGTCGCTTCAAGCCCCAGCATATGAGGTGTGGCGATTTTACCTATTGGGCCGGGATAAACAGTGCCGTATGCATGACCGCCAATACGGGTGTAAACCGGGCAGTGATTCATACACGCACCACAGCGAATACATTGCAGTGTTTGTCTGAGTTCTTCATCGGCAAAAGCTTGACTGCGACCGTTGTCGAGCAATACCAAATGGACCGCTTTGGGGCCGTCCTTTTCACCGGGCTGACGGGGGTGCGTGATCATATTAAAGTAAGTTGAAATCGCTTGCCCAGTCGCGCTTCGCGTTAACAAACTTAACAGTGGTGGTACATCATCAAGCTTTTCGATGACTTTTTCGATGCCGGTTATAGCAATGTGTAAATCCGGCACTGTGCTGCACATGCGGCCATTGCCTTCGTTTTCAACCAAACACAAAGTGCCAGTTTCGGCCACCGCAAAATTAACGCCCGTTACCCCAACATCAGCCTGACAAAATTTATCTCGAAGTACGTTTCGCCCTGCCTTTATCAAGGTGTCGACATCACTCGAATAATCAAATCCATCAATGTGCTGTACAAACAGTTTGCCTATTTGGCTTTTATTTTGATGAATGGCAGGCATGATGATGTGAGACGGGTGTTCTTTGGCCAATTGAACGATATATTCGCCCATATCAGTTTCAAGGCATTCAACACCTTGTTGTTCAAGATGGTCGTTCAATGCGACTTCCTCAGACACCATCGACTTGCCTTTAACAACGCTTTTACCGTGCTCTTTTGCTATTAACTTGGCAATTATCTCGTTTGCTTGCTCAGTAGTTTCGGCCCAGTGGACTTCAATACCATTGCGCTGAAGGTTTTCTTCAAGCTGTTCAAGCAGGTGCGGCAATTTTAATAAACAACGCTGTTTGATGCGTTTGCATTGCTCTTTGAGCGTTGCCCACTCATCAACATCAGTAAACGCCGCTTGACGTTTGTCCATGAGATAATCCATCGCACCGCGAAAGTTTTCTCGCAGTTGCGGGTCGTTTAAATCACGTTTAACGTTTTTTATGAATTCACTCACCTTTATCACCAACACTACGGTCTAACAGAAAACTAGCAATATGTTCACCGCGTAATGGCTGCTTTTGATGAGCCAAGGCGCCATCAATATTCATCATGCAACCCCAGTCACCGCTGATATATCGCACAGTGTCTTCGGCCAATAAGTGCTTTGTTTTATCCTCCACCATCGCCACAGAAATATCACCATGTTTAACCGCAAAGGTGCCACCAAATCCGCAGCATTCACTTTCATATTGATGTTCAACCAGTTCTACATTACTCAATTGTTCTAACAATTTTTTAGAAGTTTCATGAGCGCCCATTTCACGCCGAGCAGCGCAAGACGTATGCAAAGCGACACGTTCTTTATTACCAGAATCAAAAAGTTGAATGTTTAAAACGTGAACTAAAAATTCACTGAATTCATAAATGCGATCGCAAAAAGCTTGAATGCCCGGTTCGTCTGCTAGCAAAGCGGGATAATGATGACGCATCATACCGCCACACGAACCTGAAATAACCACAATGGGAATGTCTAATTCAAACTGTTTTATCTGGTGTAAAGCAACCGCTTTTGCCTGATCCTGATAGCCAGAATTATAGGCTGGTTGACCGCAGCACGTTTGGCCTTGAGGGTAAATCACCTCGATGTCTTGCTTGGTCAATAACTCAATGGCATCGAGGCCACTTTGCGGATAAAAGCTATCGACCAAGCAAGTGCCATATAAATAAACCTGCGCGGGTTTATGCGGGTATTGTCTAATGTTCACAGAGTTTTCCATGGATTTGAGGGCGATATAAGGATTAGCGAAGCGGCAAATAAATCAGGATTTTACAGCCTTTATCCGGTTTTGACGATACCTCAATACCACCTTGGCAGCATTGTACAAAACCATAAACCTGACTCAATCCCAACCCGGTACTACCGGTGTTAGAATAGTAGGGGTCGAACATTTGACTAACAGCCGTGTCATCCATGCCGCAGCCATCATCTTTGAGGGCAAAAACCAGCCACTGGCCCGCATCCAATTGCAACGATTGCGCCGCATCTACTGACAGAGTCACAATTTGGCTGGTCAACCAAATCACACCATTTTGCGACATAGCTTGAGCTGAGTTTGCTAAAAGATGACCCAATGCAATATCCAGTTGATCATTGTCGAGCAGTACCTTCGCACCATCCGATCTAAGCGCGGTTTCAATGGTGATACTGTCGGGCAATTGTGTTTGCAAGTCGGCCATTAACGCCATAACGGCCTGATCAAAGGCCACTTCAACCTGATTGGTGCGCCGCCTTCTTGAATAAGCCAATAGCTTGTTACCACTGAGTTTGCCCTTATCGCATGCCTGCATCAGTTGTTCAACATAGTATTTTAAGTCTGAATTTTCATCTAGTTTAAGTTCAAGTAACTCAGTAAAACCACTGATCACAGCCAATACGTTGTTATGATCATGAGCGACCCCATCAACCACAGTGATCAACGCCTTAACCTTGCGCTGCTGGCACTTGCGCTCTAGGCTGGTTAATTGTTGCTTTTGTACACTGATATCTTTGATAGCCCTTAGCATTTGCAGCGCTTCATTGTGCTCGTTGCGATGCACCACACAATACTCAATAACCTGTGCATAATGACCATTATCAAGCAGCACTCGGTATTGACTTGAGCAATGTAAATTGCTGCTTTTTATCAGGCTCTGCATCTTGTGTTTTAAGGCGATAATGTCATCAGGATGCACCATATCGTACCAGTCATTGATGTGAACTATTGACCCAGACAAATTCAGAGCTAAAGGCGAGTCAATACGGTTTTGAACAGTGAGTTGCCCATCACGAACATGCCAATTGAGCACCATATCATGGCACAATTGGGTTAAGGCGAGTTGAATTTGTAACGATTGTTCGGTTTCTTGTAGGCGTTGAGTTACCGGCTTGAACTGGCTTTGAGTGCGAATATTACCAGCGAAATACCCCACAAGTGCCGCGGCCAAAATGACAACGACCAAAATAGCGGGTGCCACAACACTGGCCCCCCCTGTTTGATAGTAGAAAACTGTCCATGCAAGTACCATACAAAACAAACCGGCAAGGGCAGCCCAGCCCCAATGTCTACGCGATTTTTTATTTAAGCCTGTCACGGTTTAGCAACCGCTCAATTTGGTACATTCTTGTTCATGCGTGAAAGCAATTCGATCATTACTTTGGTGTAGGCCTGCTCTTTGGTCTTGGCCTGCTCAAAAATATTGCCGGCGTTTTCACTGGCCGATTTGATTAAACCCATCAAAATATCTTCTTCACTTTGCAGCAGGTTCAAATTGGCGATTTCTTCGCTGACGTCGACCTCTAAATCATTAATCACTTTTTCAAACTGTTCAGACAACGCCAAATTGCTGGTTTGAATCTGTACAACCAATTTGCCAATCGTCTTACCAATCATTCGAATGTTATCTTCACTGGCTTTTAGCTGAAGTTCGTTAATGATCCCTCGCACTCGGCCTTCGACACCGTTAAGCAACAAGCATATTTGATCTTTTAAAATACCCATGCGGGCTTCGTCTTCTATCGGCATAGAACGCACCAAAACCGAAAAACCATCATAATTAAACAAGGTCCGGTTGCTCCAGCTGTATATTCGCCCTTGATTCTTAAGCATTTTGAAGACTTGTTTTTCTAGTTCGTACTCCTGACCATCATCACTGTGATAAACCACCTTGTCGTCTATAGAAGAAAACATAACACTGACACTGGCACCAAAGGTTGCCAGCTGCGCAACCAATGCTTCTGCCAGCAATTGCAACGCATTAACACCGGCTATTTTTTCATGAAAACGTAAAATACCACCCAATTCTGAACTGGTGGTCATGGCATCCATAGCAACCGATTCAATGGTCGATACTTGAGTTTTTAAATCTGCGGTATGGTGAGTAAACTTTCGAATTAATTTACATTTGGCAGACAAGGTTTTAAGGGTGACTGGCTTGGGCAAGTAGTCGTATGCGCCTGCTTCATAGGCCAATAAAATGTCGTCTTCTCCAATTAAACCCGACATAAATACAACTGGCACATCGACGAAAAAAGAGTGGTGTTTGAATAAATGACAAATATCAAAACCATTGTCACCATCAAGACGTACATCCATCAGTACCACAAATGGCGGGGCTTTGACGATGTCAATAATCTCCTCTAATCCCCCCCTGGGCATAGTGGTAAAATGTAAAACTTCGTATTTCTCCATTTCAAGGAACTCTACAACCACTTGAGACAGTGGTATGTCATCTTCAAAATAGATTATTTTCTCATACATGTTGTTATTGGTATCCTTCTTTTGGCGCCTTAAAGTGCCTTTTAAACGACTTATTAGTGACCGCGTGACTAGGTTTTAAGGCACTCAAAATATTCAATATTAGTCTACAATTCATAGCAGTAGATAATCGAAAACGCAATTTAGGAAACGGCTACCAGCCAACTCAAATAGGAGCCTAAACGAAAATCTCATGGCTTACCGAACGTGTTACTTTATCCTCTTAAGCGGTTTGTTGCTGGCCTTTACGCCATCAAAGGCTGTTGTTGCCGATAAGGAATATAAAGTTAAAGCGGGCCTGATCTTTAATTTTGTTAATTTCACTCGTTGGCCCAATACTGCCTTTAAACACAAAACGGCAGATTATGTTATTTGCATTGCTGGCCATGACCCCTATTCGGCCATTTTTGACAAGATTAGCAATCAAACCATTCATGACCGTCACCTCAAGACTGTCAAACTGGCCGACAAATCTGCCTTCGATTCGTTAGCACAGTGTCATATTCTGTTTATTAGACTGAAAAATCGAACTAAACGCCATGCTCTGTTAAGTAGAAGTGAAAACCTGCCGGTGCTGACCATCAGTGAGAATGACGATATACCTCAGCAATCGATGATTAACTTTGTCGAAAATAATAACCGTATTGCCTTTACGGTAAACCGCACTAAGGCCAATCACGCCGATATAGACTTTAGTTCAAAAATGCTGCGCCTCGCACAGAGCGTGACACAGGAGCAGCAATGACCCCACAAAACAAGCCTAAAACACCACTAGCTCATTGGTTTTTCATGCGATCAATCAAGGCAAAATTGACCACCATCATCATGCTGATAAGTTCCATTGGCATTGTGTTGGCGGGTAGTTGTTTGGTGATTTATGAATGGTTTAATTTTCGTCATAACATGAGCATTGACTTGCGTGCAGTTAGTGCGGTCATCGCCGACAACAGTCAGTCTGCGGTGCAATTTAATGATGTCACCGATGCCACCAAAGTGCTTGAATCACTGGCCAACAAACCTACCATAATCAACGCCTATATTTACCGCAAAGATCATCGTCTGCTGGCCGCCTATAACCGATTACCCAGCGTTGGTACCGAAATATTAGAACCGCAATGGCTCAATAAGAAACAAAACTGTCGTTTCACCGAGCACCTGTTAATCTGCAAAAAAAGCATTGTGCTCGATAATCGCACTATTGGCACTGTTTATTTAAGTGAAGATGACAGCGAATTGACACAGATGATGGGGCAATTGAGTTTAACGGTGTTGGCCGTTCTTGTGCTGGTGATGGGTTTCGCTTATTTTCTGGCCACCTTAATGCAAAACTATATTTCCCGCCCCTTAATTTCGTTGGCCAGTTTAACCCGGCAAATCACCCGCCAGCAAAATTATGCGCTGCGAGCAGTCAAGCAAACCGGTGATGAACTTGGTGATTTAAGTGATGATTTTAATGCCATGTTACATCAAGTACAAACCCGCCAAGCAGCCCTACAAAAAAGTGAACGACGCTTTGAAACTTTGCTTGAACAAGCCGCAGATGCTTTATATTTATGTGAACGTAGCGGCAAAATCGTGCATGTTAATCAAAGTGCTTGTCACTCTTTGGGTTACAGTAAAAAAGAACTGTATAAAATGAATATCAGCGAAATAGATATCAGTTTTGAAGAGGTTGATGGCCCCCGCGTTCATTGGTTGCAACTACAACAAGGCGAGTCAAAAACCTGTTATAGCCTGTATCAAAGCAAAGACGGCAGTACTTTTCCAGTAGAGTTAAATTGTGGTTTGCTCGACCTTGAAGACTCTGAATGTGTATTATCATTTGCCCGAGACATTACCCAGCGCAAGCGAGCCCAAGCGGCTTTGCAAAAAGCCCATGACGACCTTGAATCCAAGGTTACCGACCGCACCCGAGAATTAAGCGATTCCAACATGAAACTGCGCACTGCCAAAGAAAAGGCTGAAACCGCAAGTTTGGTCAAATCTGAATTTCTTGCCAACATGAGCCACGAGATCAGAACCCCAATGAACTCAATAATGGGTTTCACCGACCTACTGCAAAGCAGCAACTTAAATACCAAGCAGCGCGCTTATCTTGATTCGATACAATCTGGTGCCAAAGGCCTGATGACCATCATTAATGACGTACTAGATTTATCAAAAATAGAAGCGGGCAAACTTCACCTTGAATATGAGCCAGTCGATATTCATGAATTATTCGAAGACATTAAGCGTACTTTCTCTCATGCCACCCAACAAAAAGGCCTGTTGTTTGAAGTTGATGTTCACCTGAGCTTACCTAAATTACTGATGCTTGATCAAACTCGCATTCGCCAAATCTTATTTAACCTTGTTGGCAACGCCATTAAATTCACCAATACCGGGTTCATTCGTATTGAAGTTGCAACAATACCAAAAATAATCGAGCCAATAACCCACCCCAAACAAAATACTGTAGACCTTTGCTTTACCATCAGCGACAGCGGTATAGGCATAAAACCAGACCAAATTGCCCATATCTTCAAGCAATTTACTCAACAAAAAGGGCAAAGCACTCGTGAATTTGGTGGCACAGGTTTGGGTTTGTCTATTTGTACAAATTTATGCTCCATTATGGGCGGTCATATCAGCGTCATTAGTGAAGTTGATAAAGGATCGGTTTTCACCGTCACCCTCGACGAAATTGCCCTCACCAACCCTGTTGAACCAGTTGAACAACGAGCTAACAGCGAGTTCGATATCACTTTTGACCCGGCTAAGGTATTACTGGTCGATGATATCCCAGCCAACCGACTGCTGGTCAAAGAACAATTCGACGACTGCGGCATCACTTTTTATGAGGCAGGCGATGGTATACAAGCCATCGAAATGGCCAATTCTTTGTTGCCAGATTTGATCATAATGGATATGCGAATGCCAAGAATGAACGGTCATGAAGCCAACAGACAGCTCAAATTAAACCCACACACCAAAGATATTCCGGTGATTGCATTAACCGCTTCAGTCACTCAACCTAAAAATAACGGTACGGGTGTCGACGAATTTTGTGCCTTTTTACGTAAGCCCAGTTCTCAAAAGGATTTATGCACAGTATTCAAGCGCTTTTTAAGCTTCCAAAGCAGCCGTCCAAAACTCAAAACAGTGCAAAATTTAAAACCACAAGAAGTAGAGCCATCACTGAGTGATACGCAGCTTAACATGTTACTGACTCGCCTCAACATGCAGACCACAGCGCTATTTCGAGTTGCCTTGTGTAGCGGTTTGATGAGTGATATTCAGGCATTAGCTAAGAACCTAGAAGAGGTTGGCCGTGATTTTGACAGTCAAAAAATTGTTGACTACAGTGATCGATTATACAAATCTGCTGATTTGTTCGACATCGAAGAAATTGAAAAGCAACTGGCGGCATTTGAACCATTAGTGTGCTTTTTTGAATCGTTATAAAATTGCAATCTCCTTAATACATAAGGTGTATCGCTTGCGAGAGAAATAATGTTCAACAGGAAATTCAAAATATTGGTGGTCGACGATACACCCAAGAACATTCAGATGGTCGGCTCCATTTTGCAAAACCAATCGTATCAAGTCGCTTTTGCTACTAACGGTAAAAAAGCCCTCAATGCCATTGCACAAAATTGCTACGACCTAATTTTACTCGACGTCATGATGCCACAACTTAACGGTTACGACACCTGCCGAGCACTGAAAAAACTGCCCAACGGTGAACATGTACCGGTCATATTTTTGACCGCCAGAAACGACGAAGCCAGCATCGTCGAAGGCTTTGATTGCGGCGGCATAGATTATGTTACCAAGCCTTTTAGTCAACGCGAACTATTGGCCCGGGTTGAAACCCACCTAAAGTTGAAAAGTTACGAAGATGACCTAGAAGCCAAAGTAAAAGCATTGACTAAAGAAATTGAAGATACCCAACGTGAAGTTGTCTTTACCATGGGTGCCATCGGTGAAAGCCGCTCTAAAGAAACAGGCAATCATGTCAAACGAGTGGCCACCTACAGCTATATTTTGGCGATAAAATACGGTTTATCAGAAAAACAGGCCAGATTACTCCAAGAGGCTTCGCCGATGCACGATATCGGCAAAGTTGGCATTCCTGATGCGATTCTCAACAAAGCAGGTAAACTGACCCCCGATGAATGGGCAATCATGAAAACCCATGCTTCCTTAGGTTACGAGATGCTCCAATACTCTGAACGCCCCATTCTTAAAGCGGCGGCAACATTGGCCCTGAGTCATCACGAGCGGTTTGATGGCAGCGGTTATCCCCAAGGACTCAAAGGTCAAGATATTCATATTTACGGTAGGATCACTGCCATTTGTGATGTTTTTGACGCACTGGGATCAGCACGTT
>CALKGI010000006.1 GCA_938085045.1 uncultured Alteromonadaceae bacterium | reverse complement strand
ATTTTGGAATGACGTTGCCGCCAGACCTGCTACCGTGCCTGCAACATCAGATGCAACCGCTGCTACGTCACTAACGGTGAAGCTGTTCATTGAAACCGCAGTACCATCAAAGCTGCTCACTGCTGTCATGGTCATACTGATAACCTGACCTGAGTTAGCACCTACTTGGAATTCTGCACTGAAAGTACCATCTAGCAAATCTGTGCCACCAAAACTGGTGTCAGATGATATACGGTTGATTTCTTCGCCCAGTTCACGCAATTCTAATTGCAATGCCGCTCTGTCACTGTCGGTATTTGAACCATTTGACGCTTGTGATGCCAAGGTACGAATACGCTGATACATAGTACTCATTTCATCGAGTGCACCCTCAGCGGTTTGTGCCAAAGAAATACCATAATTAGCATTTCTTATGCCTTGGTTCATACCATTGATTTGACCGGTCAAACGATTCGAGATCTGCAAACCCGCAGCATCATCTGCCGCACCGTTGATTCGCAAACCTGAAGATAAGCGTTGAAAAGATTTATCCAGCACGTCGCCGGATGTGGTGAGTTGTCGTTGTGCATTTAACGACGATACATTTGTATTGACGAAAATAGCCATGTTAAGCCTCCTGTTGATTTAATGTTGGAAACAACAAACTGTGACTCTTTGTCAGTGACTTGAGAACGCCCGAATGATCTCAAGGTAACAAAGCAGCTTATTACTTCATCGCAAACCCAATTTTAAGATTCAAAAATGAGATTGCTACAAGTTGGGTATCGGCGGCAAAGGATGAGACTTTAGCTTTTTTTTTGATTTATTTTAATTTAATTGCAATTTATTTATAAACCATTGATTTTAAACTAAATAAAAAGATTAAAAAAAGACTAAAGTGAAGCAAAAATGAGGCAAAAATAAAGTTTTTTAATAAATATTTAAAAAAGAATTAAAGCTAAGATCAAACGATCTCAGCTTTTGTCGAAGTAAAGAATGAGGTCAAAATAAAACAAGAGCTAGCCAGGAAGGCGTATGAGAATAAAGCGAAAATCAGTTATTGTAGAACACCCACATGCTATATGCACAGGCCCAATTTCCGCTATCGATTCGATGATCAATATAAGGTAAGTCAGCTACGCCCGCGGCATTCCCCTGTTGGTTACCGTAAGATTCACTGGCAATAATTGGGATGGTGGCAACATTTTTGAATCTGTCAGACAACAGTTGTTGTAATTCTTGGTTTTGCGAGTTGTAACTGCGCAGATTTTTGGCCATAACCGCTTCACTGCTGGCATACATATCATTAAAATTTTCATTTAAATCAATAATAAACAGTACACCATTGCGTTTTAGCACCCGGTGTAACTGGGCAATCAAGGCCTCTACATCTTCGTCTTCATTGAAGCAACCAAACAAGCCCGAACAAACGCTTAAATCAAAAGTATTGTCGTCATAAGGCATATCAAGGGCCGAGCCTACTTGAAAATTCATACTCGCAGGAGAGAGTTTTTTGCATAATTCAATAGCGACTTCACTACTATCAAGACCGTAACAGTTCTCAGGCTCAATTCGCAGCTCGGTAAAAAACCGCAATTTGTTACCTGAACCACAACCCGGCTCAAGCACTTTATAGTGCACTAAATCAGTTTTGTTCAACCTCAGCAGCATGTCGGTTATGTATTTGCTTATACGATAGTTATTGAATTGCTTAAATAAATCGCCGCTATTGAGGCGCTGAGATGTCTCGTGCCCGTATTCAAATTTATTCACTTACCCGACATTCCTGATTGGATTACTATTGGATTCATTAAAATAGATTCGCTATGCATTGTCTAGCGTAATTGAGTTAAATTTGGTGAATGTTTGAAGGGACTCAAAATAGGTGCATTTATGGTCAGCACAAAAACCCTAACCCTTTTACGTCCATGTAGGGCCAGGATAATTGTATCCATCGTCGCTCTCGTTCATCCATGAACCCACGACATTCGACCATCCATGGTCAGCACAAAAAAGGCGATAACTCTCGTCATCACCTTTATGTTTACGCTTTTATCAGACTACAACAGGAGGCATCGTTGATTGGTCCAATTACCATTTCGATCGCGAAGTTCGGGCAACGCATTGAGATGATAAAGCAGTGTTGCTGCTTGATTAAGTTATCGGACAAGTCTCGGATTTCTTTAGCTTTTTTTTGGTTTATTTTTTAAACAGTTAAATAAACAGCAATTGAGAGAGTTTAAAAGAAGTTAGGTTTTTGTCAGCTTGGTGACAAAACTACCGCCAAAGCAAGATGAAAAGAACAATCAGCTATTATGCCAAAAGTAATTAAGATAGGATTTAAGCTATTGATTTATATAAATATTGAAGGTGATAACAAAGTAGAATTAACAGCACCATTAGATAGTAATCTTTATATAGTGTCAGACAATTTACAGACGCTCCACAGTCATCCATAAACGTCTGCCACTATACAAGATAAATAGCATGGCGTTTAGTCAGCGAATTATCCCAACAGTGATAATGCTGTTTGTGGACGCTGATTGGCCTGCGACAAAATTGA
>CALKGI010000005.1 GCA_938085045.1 uncultured Alteromonadaceae bacterium | reverse complement strand
CGTGGATGATTTTCATTGTTCTAATTTGTCTCTGGTGGGCAGTATTGAGTTGGTGATGTTAAATAATGACGGTTTCTATCACTTTGTCTTTGTGTAAAACGTTGGAGTTACCTTGGCCATCAAATGTAAATATACCGCAGCCATTGGTGTATACAATGGCATCGTTTTCACCTATCGAAAACGAGGCTACGTTGGTTGTTAGTAAGGTTTGCTGACCTTGTTTGTTGCGACAAATCAATTGCCATGAGCTTGGCACAAGTGAGGGCACGCCGTTAACGCGGGCTTCTTTTTGCAGTGCTCGTTCAGCGTCGATTCTTTTACCCTTAAGTAAAATCTCTTTGGCATCGGCTTGATTTTTTGGACCTGAAGCGCTCGTTAATGGTTTGGCGGAATACATCATAGAGAAAAAATTCAGATAATGAAAAACCGCCCTTAATAATCTAAAAGGCAACAATAGTGTGTCGAGTAAGGCATTGCCAGCTTCGACTTTTACGGCTTGGTAGGGCCGGCGTATATAGTATAAGTCGCCGTTTGAGCATACTTGAGGTTGCATAAAATCGTAGTTGTCGTCTTCTATCACAGGAGTGACTTCGGCAGTTTTAATGTTCATCAGTTGCAATGATGCCGGACCAAAACCGAGCACGAAACCCGCTTTGTTTCGGGCATGACCTTGAGATTGATAAACCACTTGTTCGTCGTCAACCCAATAAGGCGCGCAGTCGAACGAATCGCCAGCGGTTAGCTCACCATAATTGCTGCCGTCTGGGTCCATCAAGGCAATATTGGCAATGCCATTGGCAAAATCTGAACAGCACAACAGTTTATTTTGCTTTGGATCATAGCTTAAGTCGCTGAGCGAAAAATTTTGTTTGTGTAGCAAACGCAGTTCAGTTTTATCTTTAAGGTCGTATTCAAATAGGCCGCCAAAACTGTCGTCACGTAGAAAATAGATCAACTTATTATCTTGTTGGTTAAAGTGGGCCGCAGCAAAGTCGATGTTTATCGCATCATTGCGATCTTTAGGTTGTTGATTGCCAGCAAAAGAGGTGTCCCAACTGGTGTTTTCTTTCCAGCCGTGTACTTTTTTGTTTTGTTCCATGCGCGCAATGATTTGCTCTACATGTTTGGAGTGAATTTGTTCAACAGTACCATCGGCTGCCCGATAGAATAATTTGCCTCGTGAAAGATAGGCCATCTGAGTGATATTCGTTGACCGTACTCGATTATTGTCAGCTGCGGGAATAGTGTCGGAAGATTGAGATGCATTGTTATTATTATGGCGGTAGACCAGAAACAACAGAATGATCCCAAGCAAAATACTGATGATGTGCATGAACAACGTCCTTAAAAACGGTTATTAATCGATTGGGCTAGGGTTATGATATAGCATAAAGCACAGGATACAAGTTACCATCCCAACCGAACACCGCTCAATATTGCATATGATGGATAGTTTGTTTAACACCTGCTGCCTGATTTTCAATCACCTAAAAATCGATCTATCTAAAATATTATAATAATGACACTGATGGGTTTCGTTGGGTTCAAAATCAGCTCGGTTGGCGAAGTTATTCGCATTGCCTAAACAATTATTTTTTCGGCTTTTGTCTGTAGACCATTGCTGTTCTTCTGACTTTGTATATTCCTCGAACTTGGCTTTTAAGTGCGGGGTTTGTTGGTAGTAAAAATCAAGCGCCGCAATTTCTTTATGGTGCCGGCCTAGCCAGTGGTGGTATTTGTTGGCGGTAACTTCTATAAGGTCACATCGGTTAGCTGCGACCTGAGCAGTTGCAATGTATCTCATGGCAATCAGTGCGGCTTTTTCGGTGGTGTCGCATTTAAATTGAGGTGGTTGCCAACCAGACTTGTCGTTGGCCAACAGTTGTTCAAGTCGGTGCGTTAATGCGACGATTTTGCTCTGTAAGGCGTCTTCTTTTTCTTTTGACGCGAGCACATAATCTATCATTGTTTTGCCTAGTCGCACCATGACCTCGGGTTTTGTGTCTTTTTCAGGATTGCTAGTGTGACCACTCAAGTTACCGTAACTTTCTATGAATTTTAGAAAAACAGCGCTAACACCGTCAAAAGTCATACTATATTCAACTTTTGATTTATCCTGATGCACAATCTGGCGATGTTTGCTCCCAAAAGGTAAATGTCGAGTTCGTAGCAACATGGTTTGCCAAACGACTTGAATGCGCTCAACGAGTGCGACGGATAGTGTCTTTCGTTGCTCAATGACTTTAACTTTGTCTAAATTGCCGTTGAATCGCCACAAACCCCTTTCGGTTGTTTGCACTATAGCATCATAGGCCATACCATCTCGTTGAACCGTTAGTAGAATTTCTGGCGTGAGTGAGGGCATGTAAAGGAACTGAAACTTTTCTCTACGGTCATTCGGGTCTAATAGCACTTTGCGTATGTTCATATGATACTGCGGAGTATGATAAGTAAACCCGCTTTGTACCGGACGTAATTCGTCAGCTTTTGTCGCGAAGATTTGTAACATGAATAAGCAAAATATCAGGGCTGTTGGTATTGTTCGCATTTTTTTGACTCATTTAAATTGACAGTTAATCAGCTATTAATCAGTTACTAATCAACAGCATAGCAATACTCGGGCCACCGTGGCCCGGATAGTTCTCTTTTTACGAAATAAGCTATCGTCGCGGCTAAGATCGTGCCCTTTTGGGATTCAAAACAGCTATTTTTAGTGTAAACTTGATGGTAGTCACTTTAACCTCGTTTTATTTACGGTTCGGGATAGAGTGATTAGCTGGCCTTAGGTGTTGGTTGCGCGTTTGGCCAGCGACCCTTCTTTTTACTTCTCTTGTTACCTTCAAATAAACAATGCCTGTGATTGTGTAATTATTATAGATCAACCCTTTACCTTGGGTTGTAACCCCTTTAATCCTTTTTTCTTTTTCAGTGAACCTCCGCGCGCCCGTGCTTGGGTGTGAAATCTCTTGATCTTGGTCGCAGGTTCATCATCTCCCATACCCAAAAAAATAAAAAACCTGACACTTGTGTCAAGTTTTAACTCTGGTAGAATCCCCTTCATAAATTATTTTTCTGTCCAGTCAGTCAAGTTTTTGCGCTTGCCTTTGGGCCAAAGTATGCTTTTCTTAAGGATGGCCCTGCTTTTACGCGTTCTTTTAACCAATAAAAGCCGTATAAATAAGCAGCCTCATCCGGTGACAGGCATTGAATGGAAAACCCTAATGACAACTAACACAATCCGGTTTTTGCATAACGATCAACTCGTTGAGCTAAACAATCTCGATCCTAATCTAACGATATTGCAGTATCTGCGCGAAGAGCAACACGCTACTGGCACCAAAGAAGGCTGTGCTTCTGGCGACTGCGGTGCGTGCACCGTGGTACTTGCCGAGCCAGACGGCGATAAGCTGAGTTATAAGTCAGTTAATAGTTGCATTGGTTTTGTTGGCAGTTTGCATGGCAAACAGCTTATAACAGTCGAACATTTGAAAGATGGCGATAAATTGCATCCCGTTCAGCAGTCTTTGGTTGATAACCATGGCTCGCAATGCGGGTTCTGTACGCCGGGTTTTGTAATGTCGGCTTTTGCTTTACATAAGCATAACGATTCGCCAAACCGGGCTGAGGTAGTTGAAGCACTCGCGGGCAATCTGTGTCGTTGTACTGGCTATCGTTCGATTATCGATGCTGCCATGACACCTACAAAAGACACTGCAAAAGACGCATTTGTTAAAAACACCAAAAAGACCATCAAACAACTTAATCAAATAACTGAACCTGCCAACCTAAATGGCAACAATCATCAGTTTTATGCGCCTACCAATATCAAGGATTTGGCCAAACATTTGGTTGATAATCCTAAGTCGACTTTACTCGCTGGTGGTACCGATTTGGCGCTGGGCGTCACTCAAAACCTCAGTACTATTGAACAACTTGTCTACTTGGGCAATGTTGTAGAGCTTAATCAAATAGAGCAAACAAACACGCACATCAAGCTTGGCGCTGCTGTTACCTACAGTCGTTTTACGAATTTATTAGGTGAGCAATATCCAGATTTAGCGCAAATGATTGAGCGTATCGGCTCAACTCAAATTCGTAATTCTGGCACCCTTGGCGGCAATATTGGCAACGCATCACCCATCGGCGATATGCCGCCAGCGATGATTGCACTTAACGCCACCATGACTTTGCGCAAAGGTGAAAAGACCCGTGAAATTGCGGTTGAAGATTATTTTAAAGACTACAAAGTCACTGACTTGGAAAAGTCTGAATTTATTCAAGACATCTCAATACCTAAGGCTCAAGACGGTCAGCATTTTAAAGTTTATAAGGTGTCAAAACGCATCGATGATGATATTTCGGCGGTGCTCGCGTCTATTTTGATAGAAATCGACGGCAAAAAGGTGAAATCGGTGAGCATGGCCTTTGGTGGCATGGCGGCGATACCTAAACGAGCTAAGGCTTGCGAAAAGGCGTTGTTGGGCAAACCTTGGACGCAAACCAATGTCGACAAGGCTAAAAAAGCGTTGGCTAAAGATTTTCAGCCGATGTCTGATGTTCGTGCATCTGACGCTTACCGCATGAAAGTTGCGCAAAACCTCCTGCAAAAATGCTTCATCGAACTGCAAAACCGTACCATCGAAACGCGAGTAGCCAATTATGCGTAAGTTGACTGATATACAAGAACAAGACTTGCAAACGCTGGGTTTAGGTGGCGTTGGTAAATCGAAAAAACACGAAAGTGCCGACAAACACGTTAGCGGCGAAGCCATATATATAGATGACCGTCCAGAGTTGCGAGGCCAGCTGCACGCAGCTGTTGGGCAAAGCGCCTATGCTCATGCCAATATCAAAAACATCGACCTTACAAAGGTTAAAAAAGCCAAGGGTGTTGTTGCGGTTATTACTGTTGCTGATGTGCCCGGTCATGTCGATATCGGCCCGGTTTTTCCCGGCGACCCGGTGTTAGCAATAGACAAAGTTGAATATCTCGGCCAGCCGATTTTTGCGGTTGCTGCTACCAGTTACGATTTGGCGCGCAGAGCTGTCAAATTAGCCAAGATTGAATACGAAGAATTAGAGCCTGTTTTATGCGTAAAAGACGCTTTGGCTAAACAGAATTTTGTCCGTCCACCTTTTACCATGAAGCGTGGTGATTCTGACGCGGCAATAGAACAAGCTGGCAATAAATTGTCTGGCGAAATGTATATTGGCGGGCAAGAGCATTTTTATCTTGAAGGACAAGTATCAACTGCCGAGCCTACAGAAGATGGCGGCATGGTGGTGTTTTCATCGTCTCAGCACCCAAGCGAAGTGCAAAAGCTGGTGGCCGAAGTGTTGGCTATTCCTTTAAATAAGGTGATTGTTGATACGCGGCGTATGGGCGGAGGCTTTGGCGGCAAAGAAACTCAGGCTGCACCTTGGGCTTGTATTGCGGCATTGCTTGCGCGAGTCAGCAAAAAGCCAGTGAAATTTAAACTCAGCCGTGTCGACGACATGGTGATGACCGGCAAACGTCATCCGTTTTATAACACCTACGAAGTGGGTTTTAACAACAAAGGCATGATTAAGGGCATTAACATCACGGTTAATGGCGACTGTGGTTATTCGCCAGATTTGTCAGACGCGATTGTCGACCGGGCGATGTTCCATTCAGACAACGCTTATTATCTTGATAACGCCACGGTGACGGGCAATCGCTGTAAAACCAATACCGTTTCGCACACCGCGTTTCGTGGCTTTGGTGGCCCACAGGGCATGATGACCATTGAACGGGTGATGGACGATATTGCGCGTCATCTGGGTAAAGACCCGCTGCAAGTTCGTAAGGTGAATCTTTACGGGCAAGACAAGCGCAACGAAACGCATTATCACCAAACTGTTGAGCACAATAATCTCGATAAGTTGGTAACGACATTGGCCGATACGTCAGATTACAAAACACGCCGCAAAGCCGTGGCTGATTTTAATGCTCAAAGTCCAATCCTTAAAAAAGGCTTAGCCTTAACTCCGCTTAAATTTGGTATTTCTTTTACGGTTCAACATCTTAACCAAGCCGGAGCGTTGGTTCATATTTATACCGATGGCACAATATCGCTTAACCACGGCGGCACCGAAATGGGGCAAGGGCTGTTTACTAAGGTTGCGCAAATTGTTGCAGAAGAATTTAAGGTCGATGTCGACACCGTTGGCGTATCGGCTACTCGAACCGACAAAGTGCCTAACACTTCGCCCACCGCGGCATCGTCGGGCACCGACTTAAATGGCAAGGCGGCACAAAATGCGGCCAAGACCATTAAGCAGCGTTTGATAAAGTTCGCCATTGAGCATTTTTCTGTTAATAAAGAAGCGGTTAAGTTTGCCAATAGTCAGGTTACGGTTGGCGAGCAAACCTTTGCGTTTGGTGAGTTTGTTCAGCTGGCTTACATGAACCGAGTGTCACTTTCATCTACTGGTTATTACAAAACGCCAAAAATTCATTTTGACCGAGCAACAGCCAAGGGCCGACCGTTTTTCTATTTTGCCAATGGCGCGGCAGTGTCAGAGGTCATCATCGATACCTTAACGGGCGAATACAAACTGCTTCGCACCGACATTTTGCAAGATGTTGGTACGTCTTTGAATCCGGCCATTGATATTGGCCAGTTAGAAGGTGGCTTTATTCAGGGCGTGGGGTGGTTAACCACCGAAGAGTTAATGTGGAACGATAAGGGGCGGTTGTTAAGTAACAATCCGGCCACTTATAAAATTCCGGCGATAAGCGATGCACCGCCTGAGTTTAGAGTCGACTTAATGCCTGATGACCCTAACCGGGAGCATACGGTTTACAATTCAAAAGCAGTGGGCGAACCGCCACTGATGTTGGCAATCTCTGTGTGGTCTGCCCTGCGAGATGCTGTTTCAAGTTTGTCGGGCTACAAGCTTAGCCCAACACTTGATACTCCAGCAACGCCAGAAAAGGTGCTATGGGCGGTTGAAGAAATGAACGCGATTCAAAGATTAAAAGAGTAATATCATGAACTGGATAGAAGCAGCACATCAACTTAATCGTCAAGGAGAGGCCTATATTATGGCCACTCTCATTGGCGTTTCTGGCTCGACACCGCGCAACAGCGGAACCAAAATGGTGATCACCGCCGAGCAAATTTACGATACCATAGGCGGCGGGCATCTTGAGCACAAATGCATTGCTCATGCGCATAAAATGCTAGCCGAACAACAAGAGGGCCAGCACCTCGAAAACTTTCAACTAGGCGCAAAACTAGGCCAATGTTGTGGCGGCCAAACCAGTGTTTTATTTGAATATTTTGCACAAAGCACCGTTAATATCACTTTGTTTGGCGCAGGTCATGTCGGTCAGGCGCTAATCGGTATTCTGTCGGACTTGCCTTGTAAAGTGACTTGGGTCGACAGCCGCGAAGAACAATTTCCTAACCCTGTTTTTATGCGTAATTTGAGCAATGTCACCACTGTGGTCAGTGATCACCCTCAAGACATGGTAGCCAAAGCGCCGGACAACAGTTATTTCATTGTGATGACCCACAATCACCAAATGGATTTTGACATTTGCCAAACCATTCTCGAACGGCGGTCGTTTAAATATCTAGGGCTTATTGCTTCTAAAACCAAGTGGCGTAGGTTCCAACAGCGTTTTGGTCATCGTGATATCGACCCCGCTTTGGTGCGTCAAATGAGTTGCCCTATTGGCTTAGAAGAAGTGCCGGGTAAAAAACCAATGGAAATTGCGGTGTCTATTGCAGCCCAAATTATCGCGCAATATCAGCAACCCCAGCAACCTGAGTCTGTACAGTCAGAGCAATCTGAGCAGCCTTCAAGCACTCGTCAAGCGTCTACGGGCGTCCACTGGAACGAATTAAAGCAGTTGTTAAATGAAACCTGAACAAACCCATCACTTTGCCCTGCGTAGTAGCAGGGTTGTTGCAGGCGGCGAGATGATTGCCGCTTGTGTCGAAGCCAAAAACGGCAAAATCACCGCAGTTCACAATCACGATGCCTCGCTAGATTGCCCCATTGAAGAATTGGGCAATCAGGTATTAATGCCGGGTCTTGTTGATTCTCATGTGCATATCAACGAACCGGGGCGCACCGAATGGGAAGGGTTTAATACCGCCACCCAAGCAGCGGCGGCGGGTGGTATCACGGCTTTGGTCGATATGCCGCTAAACTGTATTCCGGTCACCATTAACAAAGCGGCGCTTGAAGAAAAACTTGAAGCGGTGCGCGACAAGTTATGGGTCGATTGCGGTTTTTGGGGTGGCGTAGTGCCCGAAAGTATCGACGACCTTGATGAACTGCTGAGCGCTGGTG
This sequence comes from uncultured Alteromonadaceae bacterium, assembly GCA_938085045.1. GTDB lineage: Bacteria > Pseudomonadota > Gammaproteobacteria > Enterobacterales > Alteromonadaceae > JABSOG01. The sequence continues at coordinate 79,549 of CALKGI010000005.1, read as the reverse complement.
TGTTAGGAGTAAAATCGTTTTTAATCGACTCGGGCATTGAAGAATTCCCTAACGTTGCAGCAGAAGATATTCGTCGTGCTTTGCCTATTTTGGCCAAACACGATGTGCCCTATCTTATTCATGCTGAGCTTGATACTGAATGTAAACCACCACCGGTGATTGGTGATAATTATCAAAGCTTTTTGGAGTCTCGCCCTAAACACTGGGAAAACGAAGCGGTTTCTTTGATGGTTGAAATGGCCGAGGAAGCGCAGGCTAATGGTCACAAAACCAAGGTGCACATTGTGCATTTGTCGTCAGCGGAAGCACTCGACAGCATTGCTAAAGCCAAAGCGCAGGGGTTGGAATTTACCGCTGAGACTTGCCCGCACTATTTGACGTTGTTTTCTGAGTCCATTCCTAACGGTAAAACTTTATTTAAGTGCTGTCCGCCAATACGCGAAGATGCAAACCGCGAGATTTTGTGGCAAGCCGTAAAAGACGGGCGCATCAGCTTTATTGTGTCAGATCATTCGCCGTGCACGCCGCAGTTAAAACACATCGACAGCGGTGATGTCGAAAAAGCTTGGGGCGGAATTTCGGCCTTGCAGTTTGGTTTGCCATTGATTTGGACTGAAGCGAAAAATCGAGGTTTTAGCTTGGTTGATATCAGCCGTTTAATGTCTTTCGAAACCGCCAAATTTGCAGGATTATCAAGCATTAAAGGGCAAATCAGCCCAGGTTTTGATGCCGACTTTGCGGTGTTTGATGATTCAGTTGAATATCAAATTACCAACGACATGATTAAACACCGCCACAAAATTACGCCTTATGAAGGCACAACGGTGTGCGGTCAAATTAATAGAACCTACCTTCGTGGGCAATTGGTCTACGCCGATGATGCCTTTCAAAACGCACCCGTTGGCAAACCCCTTTTGAAAAATCAATTATGAGCACCAAAATGACAGACAATCAACAACTTGAACAACAGTTTAAAACCCATTATGTCGATTTGGCCAGTGAGCGTGTTGGCGGCGAAACCTTAAGTTGCAGCGATGATTTTTTTGCTGAAATGGAAAACTTGCTTAAAACTGGTCGCGGTATTTTTATCGACGATAAATACACCGAGCGCGGTAAATGGATGGACGGATGGGAGTCTCGTCGCAGCTATGGCCGCGACGATGGTCGTGAATACGACTGGTGTGTTATCCGCTTGGGTATTCCCGGTTTTATCCGTGGAGTTGACGTTGATACCAACTTTTTTAAAGGCAATGCACCACAAACTGTGTCGGTAGAGGCTTGCAACAGCGAAACCCAACCAGACGACAGCACCCAATGGCACACTATTTTGACTCAAAGTGGCGTTGATGCGCACAGTCAAAACTTGTTTAAGGTTGAGTCAGGTTCTGAGGCTGAGAGGGCTTGGACGCACGTTCGTTTGAATATTTTTCCTGATGGCGGCGTTGCTCGTTTTAGAGTTTATGGCGAAGCGCACGTTAACTGGGATGACTTTTTACCCGGCGAACTGATTGATTTAGCTGCGATTAAAAATGGCGGCAAGGCTTTGTTGGTCAGCGATATGTTTTTCTCTGACAAGAACAACCTGATCATGCCCGGTCGTGGCAAAGACATGGGAGATGGTTGGGAAACCAAACGTCGACGTGACCCGGGACCTGATTGGTCGATTGTAAAGTTGGCGCAACCGGGCAGCGTTAACAAGGTGATTGTTGATACGCACCATTTTAAAGGCAACTTTCCAGATACCTTCAAGCTAGAAGGTACAGTGTCTGATAGCGACGACTTCACCGACAATAGCGCGACTTGGACACCTGTTATCGAACAAACCAAACTTTATGCCCATCGCGAGCATTTGTTTATTAATGAAGTTGTGTCAGCCGACAAAAACTTTACCCATGTACGTTTGAGCATTTTCCCGGATGGTGGCGTGAGCCGAATGCGCGTTTTTGGTTATCGTAAGGAAGGTTGAGCATGACACTAAATGAGTTAAATCAACTCGGCAACGAAAAAGCTGTTGAAGCTTTTATGCAGTGTTGCACAGCATCGAGCTGGGTTGACAAAATGGTCGCTAGCCGTCCTTTTGCTGATGTTGCAGCGATGAGCGCAGCAGCTGATAAAAACTGGCAAGGTTTGTTAGATAGCGATTATCTTGAAGCCTTTGAGGGTCACCCAAAAATTGGTGACGTTAACAGCCTTCGCGCCAAATACGCCAATACCAAAGCATTGGCCAGTGGCGAACAAAGCTCGGTAAATGAAGCCAGCGAACAGGTGTTAAACGATTTAAGCCAAGGTAACGACGACTATTTTAATAAGTTCGGTTTTATCTTCATTGTTTGTGCCACTGGCAAAAGCGCCGCGCAAATGCTGGCCTTGTTGCAAGCGCGTTTACCTAACGACCGTGCAACTGAGTTGGTTAATGCCTCAGAGGAACAACGCAAAATATTCCACATTCGTTTGGAGAAACTACTATGAGCCAAATTACCACCCACGTTTTGGATACCACTCGTGGCCAACCCGCAGCAGGCGTGCCAATCAGCCTATTCAGTCAAAGCGAAGGCCGCTGGACATTGCTAGCGCAAGGCGTGACCAATCAAGATGGTCGAATTGCCGGTTTGCTTGAAGACTCGGTTAAATTGAGTGAAGGCGTTTACCGAATGCATTTTGAAACCAATGCGTACTTTGATGCGATGCAAGAAAAGGGTTTTTACCCGTTTGTTGACGTGGTTTTTGAACTCGACGGTAACGGCGCACATTATCATATTCCGCTATTGCTCAGCGCCTATGGTTATTCAACCTACCGGGGCAGTTAAGGGTGGTTAAGCCCACAGTGTTGACGCGAGATAATTTTGCCGCTTTCGGTGATGTGATTGAGGTTAACGACAAAGCCAATCATTTTGCCATTAATGATGGTTTCACCGAACGCTATCACGATTTGGCCAAGGTGGATGTCATTAATCAAAATGGCCGGGTGCTTATCAATATTTTCCGTTCAACACCTTTAGCACAACCCATTGCGATAAAAATGATGGAGAGGCACCCGCTGGGAAGTCAGGCATTTATTCCGATGGGCAACCAGCCATATTTGGTGGTGGTTGCGCCAAAGGGCGAGTTGGATACCAGCAAAATTGAAGTGTTCTTGGCTACAGCTGAGCAAGGTGTTAATTACCATACGGGTACTTGGCATCACTTTTGTTTAGCGCTCAATCAACCCAGTGATTTCTTGGTGGTAGACCGAGGCGGCGAAGGCGACAACTGTGACGTAGTGACCCTTGATGGGTCGCTGGTTATTCAATTGTAATTATCGGTGCGCCGTGCGCACCATTAAAAATGAAAAAGGCAAGATGTTAAAGATTTTTAGAGGCGAAATATTACACTTTTTGGGTGACCCGGCGAAGCTGCCGTTGGCCCAAAGTTACCAGCACATCGAAGACGGCTTATTGGTTGTAAAAGATGGCTTGATTGAGCAAATCGGCGAGGCTGCTGCATTGCTGCCAACTTTGCCCAAAGATGCACAAGTAACTCATTATCCCAATGCATTGCTCACCCCCGGGTTTGTCGATACGCACATTCATTATCCGCAATCAGAAATGATTGCCTCGTATGGCGAGCAACTATTGCAGTGGCTTGAGAATTATACCTACCCGGCAGAGCGCCAATTCAGCGACCCTGAAAAGGCGGCTGATATTGCTGAGTTCTTTCTCGACCAACTACTTGAAGCTGGTACCACCACCGCTTTGGTGTTTGGTACCGTACACAAAACCTCTGTTGATGCATTTTTTACAGCGGCCGAAAAACGAAAGCTGCGAATGATTTGTGGCAAGGTTTTGATGGACCAAAATTGTCCTGATGACTTGTCAGATACAGCCGACACTGGCTATGTCGACAGCAAAGCCTTGATTGAACAATGGCACGGCAAAGACCGTTTGCAATACGCTGTTACCCCAAGGTTTGCACCAACTTGTTCGCGCCCTCAGTTAGACAAAGCGGGTGAGCTGTTAAAAGAATATCCCGGTGTTTACATGCACACCCATCTAAGCGAAAGCAAGCAAGAGATTGAGTGGGTGCATGAGTTGTTTCCTGAAAGCAAAAACTATCTTGATGTGTACGACAAAAGTGGTTTGCTGGGGCGCCGAAGCGTCTTTGCTCATGGCGTACATCTAAGTGAACACGAATGCCAACGCCTCGGTGAAACCGATTCTGCAATTGCATTTTGTCCGACTTCTAATCTGTTTTTAGGCAGTGGATTGTTCAATTTAAAGCAGGCTGAAGCGCACGATATTAACGTGGGTTTGGGCACCGATGTAGGTGCTGGCACTAGCTTTTCGATTTTGCGCACCTTAAACGAAGCCTATAAAATCCAGCAATTGCGCGGTGAAAAGCTCACCCCATTTAAGTCATTCTATTTGGCAACCTTAGGCGGTGCTGTTTCATTAGATTTAGACGACAAAATCGGCAATTTCGAAGTTGGCAAAGAGGCCGATTTTATTGTACTAGATTATAAAGCCACACCATTAATGGCAAGGCGTATGGCGCAGTGTAAGTCACTGGCCGAGAAATTATTCGTGCTGAGTATGATTGGCGATGAACGTAATGTATCTGCCACCCATATTATGGGCGAGCAGGTATTAAATAACTAAACCAGGACTTTTTTATGGATCCGTATATTAACGAATGGCTAAACCTGATCATTAGGTTTGCCCATCTTGTCACTGGAGTTGCCTGGATTGGCGCTTCGTTTTATTTTGTGTGGCTCGACAATCACCTGCAAACGCCGCCTAAATGGAAAGACGAAAAAGGCATAAAAGGTGATTTGTGGGCCGTGCACGGTGGCGGTTTTTATGAGGTCGCCAAATACAAACTCGCGCCACCTGAAATCCCAAAAACCTTACACTGGTTTAAGTGGGAAGCCTACACAACTTGGTTAACTGGATTTTTGCTACTTACATTGATGTTTTACGTAGGCGCCGAATCTTATTTGATTGACACAAGAGTGGCCGATCTGACGCAAATGCAAGCGATTGGCATTGGTTTGGGTTCTATTATTGTTGGTTTTGGTAGTTATGAATTGTTGGTGCGAACCAAGCTTAAAGATCATGGTTTGATTCTGGGCATTGTTTTACTGGTGCTGGCTACGGCTTTGTCTTATGGCCTGACGCAAGTTTTCAGCGCTCGTGGTGCTTATATTCATATCGGGGCTATCATTGGCTCTATCATGGCGGGTAACGTCTTTTTCGGTATTATTCCTTCGCAAAAAGCTTTGGTAGATGCGGTTAAAAATGGCACCGCACCAGACCCAGCCTATGGCATGAATGCCAAGGTTCGTTCAACTCACAACACTTACACCACTTTGCCGATTTTATTTATCATGATCAGCAATCACTACCCAATCACCTATAATCACGAATACAACTGGTTGGTGTTGGTGGTGATTATTATGCTCACCGCAGCGGTTCGTCAGTATTTTGTAATGCGTCATTTTGGTAAACAAAAACCGGCGATTTTGGTCGGTGCTGTTGTCGGGCTGGTGGCGTTGGCATTTGCCATTGCACCCAAGGCCGTTAAGGTTGATGCTGCGCAAACACTGGATATTACTAAGGTAGAACAGATAATTAAGGCACGTTGTTCGACTTGCCATTCGGCTACGCCAACCGATGAGGTATTTACCGTAGCACCAGCGGGTGTGGCATTTGATGATATTCAAACCATGAGCCAGTGGGCTTCGAGAATTAAAGCGCGGGGTGTTGATTCAAAAGACATGCCGCTAATGAACAAAACCAATATGACCGAGCAAGAGCGCCAGTATCTGGCTATGTGGTATGCCAAAGGTGCGCCAACTAAATAGTGCTGATGTGTTTTTTAGTACTATTGCGGTATATGGATATACCACCATTTTCTTTAGAAAATGCGAGCGCAGTCAAACCACGCTTTTACGCAAGCGACTTCAATAACATATATGGATGTATGTTCTTGAACTTAAAAAGTTAGGACTCACAACTATGCAAGATCGTAAAGAACGTTATGGTTTCAAAATCTCAGGCACTTTGTATGACTTGGTTGTCACAAAAGTGCTACCGGGCACGGGCATTAAGGCTGATGATTTTTGGATGGGGTTAAGTGATATTCTCACCGAATTTATGCCGCGTAATCGCCACTTGCTGGCCAAACGCGATGTGTTGCAGCGGCAGATGGATGAGTGGCATTTAAACCCCGAAAACCAGCCTTTTAATGTTGAAGACTACCACTACTTTTTAGATGATATTGGTTACATTGTTCCTGAAGGAGAAGACTTTACGGTTACCACCGAAAATGTAGATCCAGAGATTGCCACCATCGCCGGACCACAGTTGGTGGTGCCGCTGATGAACGCGCGTTATGCACTGAACGCGGCAAATGCGCGTTGGGGCAGTTTGTACGATGCGCTTTATGGCACCGATGTTATCAGTGACGAGGATGGCGCTGAATCGGGCAGCGGTTATAACCCTGTTCGTGGCGCTAAAGTTATCGAGTATGCTCGTGGCTTTCTAGACCAAGCCTTGACGTTAAGCAATGGCAGCCACAGTGATGCTAAAAGCTATACAGTGGTTGATGGACAGTTAAGCGTTAATCTTAAAGATGGTTCAACCACAGGTTTAGCCGGACCCGCCAAATTTGCCGGTTTTAATGGCGACATCGACAATCCATCAGCGCTTTTATGTTGGCATAATGGCTTGCACATCGAGATTCAAATCGACCGCGAACACCTTATCGGCAAAGACGATGCTGCCGGAGTTAAAGATGTGGTGCTCGAAGCGGCTGTTAGTACCATTCAAGACTGTGAAGACTCTATAGCAGCAGTTGATGGCGAAGACAAAACCTTGGTGTACAGCAATTGGTTGGGGCTGATGAAAGGCGATTTGAGCGAAACGCTTGAGAAAAACGGCAAAACCATCACTCGAACCTTAAACCCAGACAGAAATTACACCTGCGCCACAACTGGTGAGCAAATGTCATTACCGGGTCGCAGTATGTTGTTTATTCGCAATGTCGGCCATTTGATGAATACCGATGCGGTGTTGACTGAATCTGATAAAACCGTGCCCGAAGGCATTTTAGACGCCGTGTTTACCGGGCTTATCGGTATGCATGATTTGAATAATAAGGGTCAATATAGTAACTCTCGCACCGGCAGCATTTATATCGTTAAACCGAAAATGCACGGCCCGCAAGAGGTTCAGTTTACTTGTGATTTGTTTAGCCGGGTTGAACGCATGTTGCACATACCACAAAACACCATCAAGGTCGGCATTATGGACGAAGAGCGCCGTACATCAGTCAACCTCAAAGAATGTATTCGTGTGGCCAAAGACCGAGTTGTGTTTATCAACACTGGCTTTTTAGACCGCACTGGCGACGAAATTCATACCAGTATGCACGCAGGCCCAATGGTGCGTAAAGACGCTATGAAAGACGAGAAATGGATTGGCGCTTATGAAGCACGTAATGTCAGCATAGGTTTAGAAACAGGGTTAAAAGGCAAAGCGCAAATCGGCAAAGGTATGTGGGCAGTGCCCGACAACATGGCGCAAATGATGGCAGAAAAAACTGGTCATCTTAAATCTGGTGCCAGTTGTGCATGGGTGCCTTCGCCCACAGCTGCAACACTTCATGCTATGCATTATCACGACATTAATGTTGCTGACGTTCAGGATAAAATGCTCGAAAACCCTAGTGTCGCTTCTTTAGATGACTTGCTGACCATTCCTTTATTGGCCGCCCCTTCGGGATTGACCGCTGATGAGATTCAGGCTGAGCTTGACAACAATATTCAGGGTTTGCTCGGTTATGTGGTGCGCTGGGTCGATCAGGGCATTGGTTGCTCAAAAGTGCCTGATATTCACAATGTAGGCCGTATGGAAGACAGAGCAACTTTACGTATTTCTAGTCAGCACATTTGTAACTGGTGGCGCCATGGTATTTTAGACGAGAGCCGAATTATGGCCTCGATGAAAAAAATGGCGGCTGTGGTCGATGGGCAAAATGCCGATGATGATAGCTACCAAAACATGGCCCCTGATTTTGATAAGAGCATTGCCTTTGGCGCTGCGGTAAAATTGATTTTCAAAGGTAAAAAGCAACCCAGTGGTTACACTGAACCATTGTTGCATGATGCTCGCCAGCAAGTTAAAAACCAACAGAGTAAAGAACACTAGTAGCCATGAGCAGTTCTATAACAGACAGAAACAAAAAAACGGCGGATGGTAATGTCCGCCAAAAGAACAAAACGCTGATTTTCGATGCGGCCAAAACCGAGTTTGTGACTTATGGGTTTAAGGGCGCATCGATAAAGCGCATTGCCGAGCGGGCAGGGTTGCCACGCTCTAACATTCATTATTACTTCGATGATAAAACTGACTTATATCAACAACTATTAAATCAGATATTAGAGATATGGAACGCCCGGTTTGATACTTTCGACGAAAGTGATGACGCCAAAACCGCATTGTCGGCTTATATTCGTGCCAAAGTGATGTATTCAAAGACCGACCCAGAAGGTTCACGGTTATTTGCCAGCGAAATTATTCATGGTGCACCGCATTTAAAACCGTATTTAGACGATGAATTTAAGCAATGGGTGAAACGCAAAACACGAGTGATTGAGGCGTGGGTTATGCAGGGTAAAATCAAACCGGTGAATCCTTTGCATTTGCTGTTTTTGATATGGAGTGCCACCCAGCACTACGCTGACTTTAGTGTGCAAGTGACCTCGGCGATGGACAAACCTCAGCTCGATGAGCAAGACTTTGAAGAAGTGGTTAAGTCACTTACGTCGATTATCTTGGGTGGCTGCGGGATTGCCGATTAATGTTTATCCTTAAACTAGGTGCAAAAGCCAGATTAAACCTCACATGGGAGGATGGGGCGAGGAACGAGCCGGAGTTAGCGCCTGCGCGTAACCCATCGGTTATTCGTCGTTAATTGACAAAAGTTTGTAGGGGATATGATGGTTTCACCCATGGTTTATTGTAGGTTTGATGGGTTACGGTTCGTACCTCGCCTAACCCATGCTCCTTTTGTGATTAGCCCAAGGCAAACAAAAAAATCAGGAAATAACAATGAAAGAATTTATAAAGAAGTTGCCCAAGGCAGAGTTACATATCCACATAGAAGGCAGCCTAGAACCTGAACTCATGTTCACATTGGCCAAACGCAATGGCGTCGATTTGCCCTATGCCAATATCGATGAGGTTAAACAGGCTTATCAATTCGATAACCTGCAATCATTTCTCGATATCTATTATCAAAGTGCCGCAGTGCTAATAACTGAGCAAGACTTTTACGACCTTACGTGGGCTTATCTCAAACGCTGTGAAGAAGAAACGGTTATTCATACTGAGATATTCTTCGACCCACAAACTCATACCGACCGGGGTATTGCCTTTGCCACTGTCATTAACGGCATTAACCGAGCATTGAATGATGCCCAGCAGCAATTGGGCATTAGCAGCGTGTTGATCTTGTGCTTTTTACGCCATTTAAGTGCCGAGTCGGCGATGAATACCTTGCAACAAGCGCTGCCATTTAAACAATACATTGGCGCAGTGGGGTTAGATTCATCTGAGGTTGGTCATCCACCCGAGAAATTCCAGCAAGTTTTTGAAAGCGCGATAGCCGCAGGGTTCTTAACGGTTGCTCATGCTGGTGAAGAAGGGCCACCGCAATATATCTGGGATGCGATTGATTTGCTTAAAGTTAGCCGAGTTGACCATGGGGTTCGTTGTATTGAAGACCCTAAATTGGTAGAACATTTGCGTGAACGGCAAATGGCACTGACCGTTTGCCCATTGTCGAACACCAAACTAAAAGTGTTTGAGAATATGAGTGAACACAATATTTTGCAATTGCTAGAACAAGGGTTGGCAGTGACGGTTAATTCGGATGACCCGGCTTATTTTGGTGGTTATCTTAATCAAAATTACCTAGCACTGCACGAGTCGTTGGGGATGACTAAAGCACAAGCGGTAATCTTGGCACAAAACAGTTTTACGGCCAGTTTTGTGACTGCGCAACAAAAACAAAAATTTACCAAACAATTGCGTTTATATGCCGCCAAAGAGGGTTAAAAATCGTCAAACAACACAAAGATACAATTAAATAGACTTTGGTCTTGAAATTGACCTAATTAGCCCTCAATATGTGCGCCGTATGGGAATTCAGCACCCGCCACAGGGCAGTGTATCTGCTTTATAGGTATTTTAGGCAACAAAAAGTCAGAGTAGCCGTTTTGCGCTTTTGGTCAGCTGGATTTCACGTTAGGATATGATGGTTTTACCCAGCAACAGTAGAGTGACGCAATTAGCACAATGAGTGAAAGTTATTATTTGATAAACAGTCAATTCAAATTTTATTTTGAAATTGAGAATCTGCGCATCGAATTTAACAACGAGATGCAGTTACTGGAACCCAAAGAAGCCTTGATACTCAGGTATGTGCTTGAAAATCAAGTGGATGGTTTGATTAACGCTGAAACCATTTTGAATGATAATTGGGGGCACTGGAACGACAAAAAAGTGCTGCAAAAAGTCCTCTCGACCCTGCGTAGAAAATTTAAAGCCATTGGCGTTACCGAAAATGGTTTTGTTGCTGCCGATGCCAACTACAAAATCAATTATGTAGGCGTGCTGGTTAATGACGTTCAGCAAGAGATTGAAAAGAAAAAACAAACCCGCAAAAAACTCCTTCGTTTCACCAAAGCCTTGGTGCCATCACTGTTCATCGCTGTTGTCGTCTTTACCTTTTTTTTCCGATTCAATGAAGGGCCGCAATTTAGCGTTAGTAATATTATTCAGGCAACGGCTATTGCTGGGGCATCGGTTGAACCCGATTTGTCTCCTGATGGTAGTGCGATGGTCTTTTCGCACAAAAAAGATGGTTCGTCACAAATTTACCTTAAAATCGATACTAATCTCGGATTTGAAGTGCTCACTGAAGGATACTACGACCAAGTGCCAGCTTGGAGCCCAACAGGGCGTCATGTGGCTTTTCAGCGTAAGGGTCCCAATGTATGCCAAATTCGCCTGATCACTTTGGATGATGATTTGAAGAAAGTTGGTGATGATCAACTACTGAGCGAGTGTAATCAACATACCAAAGTCATGAGCATGGCGTTTAAAGACGAAAATACGCTGTTTTTTACAGAGTCGCAAAACGTGCTTGGTCATAACGAGATTAAACAGTTGGATTTGATCAGTAAAAAAGTGACGCCTTATTTTTCGAACAAAAAATCTGAAATGGGTGCTATCAGTCATGATTCTGGACAATATTTTATTGTTTACTCCAATGAGTTGTCGGCGCTATTTTCGTTGCAAAGTCCAGACGGCAAAGTATCGAATATTAACCGGGTTAACGAAGACAATACGGTGACTTTTTTGCGTCAAGTCGGCACCGCATTGCTCAGTTTTGATATTTTTGAAGATCAGATCATTTTTAAAGACACCGACAACCAACTTAAATCCTTTGACTGGGAAGACCCGCAAACTCTGACCACCATTTACAAAAATCCGTTAAAAGCCATTAGTTATCCGGTGGTTAGCGCCAATAGCAATAAAATTGCCATTGTGTCGGGCAGTATTTATAAAAACAGCATTCACTCGTTGAATTTGATGAGCCGTGAAATGAAGGAGATCATGACCTCTGAAAATCTGTTGAAATACCCTACAAATGCATTGAATAAGATTTTGTTTGTTTCAGATGAAACGGGCATTTCTCAAGTTTATACCTTTACAGATGGTGTAAAAACTCAAATCACTAATTTCAATGAGAACCGTAATATCATGTACTTCACTCAGTCTAAGGACACTAAGTGGTTGGCGGTTAGCTTTTCAGACAAGACTGCCGTGTATCAGCGTCTTGAAAGTGGCTGGAGTGTAGTAAAAACGCTGCCAGGTAAAACTTATCCTGACTTTTCTAAAAACAGCGAACGGATTTTAGTGAACAATCAGGTTGCAAAAGGCAAGGGCCAATTAAAAAGCACCGAAAAAATGCTGGTTGAGTATTTTTTAGATGGATTCAAAGAAACGGGTATTACAATTCGCGATGCCGAGTACGGTATCTATCATGATAGAGGCATAATTTACCCAACCCCTGATCACAGTATTAAACTGTTTAAACTTAATGGCATCGAAACACTCGTCACTGGTTTTACTGTGAGTTCTCGCAGTGCCCTTGCGGTGAATGACACCGCATTGTTTATCAGTGATCCTTTGGCACCAGTGGCCAAAATAGACCTAGAGACTCATGCAATAGTTGAGTTTGATGAGCCAATTCATAGTGAGATAACGGTTAATAATAACCTGCTTTATTATAAAAAAATCCACTCCACTTCTTTGGTTATTTTTAAAGGTGAATTGACTAGTAAATAAATTATCGGGCGTACAAATCAACAATCTGCTCTATCGCATGGCTACAAACGTGGCAAAAATTTTGGTCACGGGTGAACATAATGCAGTTTTGTTCGCTGCGGTAATAGCCGTTAGCCGCGTAGTTAGCCCCTTCAAACAAACCCACCTCATTTTTATATTTGTTTTTACTGAACAGCTCTTTTTGAAAACGGCTGTTAGCAGCAAATAAATCATTCATGACGGATTCTGGCAGCTTTTGTGCGCGAATTTCCTTGCGGCGTTTTTGATATTTATTCGAATAGGTGTCAAATTCTGCTTTATCCCAGTGCGTAGGAATGGGCATAGATGCTTTAACGAATTGCTTCCATTTAAGTGTGTTTTTATCCGTATTGGCCGTGACATTGGGCTCGTACGGTTCTGCTAAGTCTTGAACCACAGCTTGGGCAACGGGAGACGCATAATACTCGTCGGCAAGTCCAGCAAAGTGATGACCAAACTCATGAATAAATACATACTCCGACCAATCGTTATCGCTCGACGTAGTGCCATACAAACCATATATGCCGCCACCGCCATAGGTTTCGCCGTTGGCAACAATCTCTACAAATTCATAAGGTGCTTGAGAGGCAATTTCGCGAAAGCTTTTGTTGTCGAACGTTAACATATAACGTTCACTGCCAAAAATGTCGTAACGCAAGGCCAACGGCGTGTCTTTATGCACGCCTGTTGAAGGACGTGATATGCCCGATATATCACTGCTTGGCAAAATAGCCCAAACATTAAAATCTTGTTTGCGGCTTTTAAAAGGCTCGGTAGCAAAAAGGGCATCGGCAAGACGTTTTACATCGCTATGAAACTTGGCGGACTCTTTTTTGCTGTAACCGTCGCCCATAATTAATAAGTCGACTTTTTTGGCCGGGTCGCCGTTTTCAATAACCGCAAAAACTTCACCGTCAAACTGGGGTTTGCCCGTATTAACAAACATATGGGTAGGGTCGACTTCGGTGCGCCAAATTTCTTTGAAACTCTCGCTGTAGCTGCGTTTTTTCAACACAACGCGTACTTTGGCTGTGGGTGCAGGAAAGCGTAAAGATTCGTGAAAAGTGCGGTTAACCCGTGTGGCCTCGCCAGTATATTCCCACTCACCATAAATCGAGCTGAAGCTGCGTGAATACTGCAACTTGCCGCTTTTTAGGTCGAATACTTCAAACATATATTTGCCACGAGGAATGTTGTCTATCGGCTGACTGGGGTTGCCTGCCCATGGATGAGGTTCTATTACCACTTCGTCAACACTGAAAAACTCTTGTTTTGAGTTGCCTGTGTGAAAGTAGTCTAGGCGCATAGTGCCGACGGTTGTCTTGGTAGTTGCTAGGGCTGGTTGGCTTAGAGCTACAATGGTTAAAAAGAGAATGCGAATTATTGTTTTCATTTGTGAACAGCGTTTTATAGATTAGTTTGAGCAACAGGTTACCGTGCGATTGGCAAAATTGAAAGATTAACTGAAGGTGGACTGAAGAACACTATTGTCCAGTGCTTACCCCTAAGCAAATATCTCTCACGCCACTGGATAATTCTTTGCCAGCCGCGCAAGCTGCCAACAGTAAATCACATCGGTAACGTGGTGAAAGTAAGTCGTCACGATTGGTTGTTTTAAACTTGAAATCTGTAAGGTCGGTGGCGTGGCTGAAGACCACTAAATTCATGGTATTGGCATCGGTTTGATAGCTTGGAAACAAAATCCCCTGAAGTTTGGGAAACTTACTGACCAAAAGTTTAGCCACCGACAGGCAAACCGGATAATCGTTATTCAGAATAGGGTCGAATCCTAAGGTTTCTTTTAGCAGTTGGCCAGTCAGCAAAAAAACGGTTAGCGTCGATTTGAGCTCTACCTCAATACACTGACGTTCTTGCACTTCACTTAAAGGCAGTACACCGGTTTTTTCTTTTCTGAAAATGGTTTCTCTCATACAAGCACTGGGTGTATCGGCAAAATACAAGCCTTGTATTATGGTGTGTTGAGGGCCTGTGGTAAATGGGGTAAACCGCCAAGGGTGAGCTGCGCTATTGCTGGGAAAAGCTTTGGGCGAAACAGTATCTCGAAAAATACGGTAAAAACGCCGCCCCTTGCTTAATTGATGGATATTGTCTTGCGACAGTAATTTAGCCGCGCTCACGGATTTATAACAGACAATTGGTCTATGCCAAGGGCGACCATTTGGGCCTTGAGGTGTTCTGCGGCGACTGAACGCTGTTGTGGCGTAATGGCTACAGGTTCAGGAGATAACCATTGTGCCAGTAACTGTTTAAACAATACGGTATTGCCTTGCCTGACAATGTCGATTGGCCTCAATTCAATGACTTTTGACGGACCTGACTGAATGATGTCACTAAGCGCCGATTCATAATCACCTTCATTTAAATGTTGCTCTAACTTGGGTGGTTCATTAGGTAGAGTTACCGGCATTGGTGTGCATAACCAGTGCAGTAATTCCATGTTGGTTAGTTTGTGCTCTCGGGTTTTTGCCATCAGAATTTTGAACTCAGCGATTAATGTCGGTTTTGCTGAGTCGGTATCAAACTGCTGAACAGGATAAAGCTTTTGACCATTGCGCTCGATATACAATAAGGCTTGCCTTTGCGCCTGTTTGGCGATTGCTGCCAGTGGATTACCGACATGCCACTGTGGATAAAGGGTTTCAGTTAGCGCTTGAGCGTCGACAAAATCGTAATAATCTATTACTTTTTGTTGGTTTTGCGCCGTCAGTCGCAACTGAGTCGCCCAATGTGTATTAAACAGCAAAGGGTTTTCGGCTAATGCACCGAGTGCTTGAGAGTAATTCGATGTGGTTATTACATCATCCATCAATGGCAAAGGTTTGTCTTGATGCTCGCTGCTTTGAGGTGTAGTGATAGTGTTCATTATGTCCACCTTGTCCAATAATATCTAATATGTACATTATAGACAGTTATGATGATAATGCCAGTGTATCAATGGGTTCAGTCATAGCCCAAAAATAAGGTGCTCGACAACAACATGGATAAAAATGCAAAAAAGCATGATAAGTGTGCTTGTCGCTGCTTCAAACGAGGCATAAAGGTTATTGAGAGTCGTATTGATGTAAAATTGAACGGCTAATCTCATAAATTCACACAAATGATACGCCTAGGCGTATCTTTGCCCGCCTTACTTGGGTTAAAATACGCGGCTATTATTCATTTTGTTTCTGATTTGGAATGTCCGCAGCTTCTCAACTTACCATTATCAACAACGCCAGTCTTTATGCACCCCAGTACCAAGGGGTTAAATCACTATTAATTGGTGGTGGCAAGATTTTGGCTATCAATGATTCGCCCATTAAGCTAGACGACAGCCTTAATTTTGAAGTTATCGATTTGGCTGGGCAAAAGCTGTTGCCCGGTTACATAGACTCCCATGCCCATATTACTGGCGGCGGCGGTGAAGCTGGCTTTGCGACTCAGGTGCCTCCAGTGCCTATTAGCCAGTTTACTAATGCGGGTGTCACTACGGTTGTTGGTTTGCTGGGCACCGATGATTTGACTCGAAGTACTGGTAGCGTTTTAGCTCGGGTTTATGCCCTACGTGAAGAGGGGATGTCGGCGTATTGTTGGACTGGCGGCTATCACTTACCATTAACCACACTTACCGGTAGTGCAAAATCAGATATTGTTTATCTTGAGCCTGTTATTGGCGTTGGTGAATTTGCCATTAGCGATCACCGTTCAAGCCAACCTTCGTTTGATGAGGTCATTCGTTTGGCCAGTGAAACTCACGTAGCAGGTTTGATGACCGGTAAAGCTGGCATCATTCATTTTCATTTGGGTGACGGTGACAGAAAACTAGATTTGATTGAACGCGCCATTAAAGAGACAGAAATTCCAGCCAGAGTGTTTAATCCCACCCATGTTAACCGCAACAAACCCTTGTTTGATCACGCATGTGAACTATTGGCCCTTGGCATTCATGCCGATATCACTGCTTTTCCTAAAAGCGACGATGAACCCGGTTGGACGGCAGCCGAGGCAATTGGGCTGGCGGTTGAGCGCAATGTGCCGCTTAATCAGTTGACTGTAAGCTCTGATGGTGGTGGTTGTTTGCCTTGTTTTAACTGCAAAGGTGAGCTGACTAGCATGGACTTTGGGCGAGCATCGACACTGCATGAAACGGTCAAAGATATTTTGGCGACGGGGCTTGAATTGAGCATTGTTTTGCCTATGCTTACAGCCAATGTTGCCGATTTATTGCGCATGTCGAACAAAGGCAGGCTTGAAGTGGGTAAAGATGCGGATTTGATAGTGCTTGATGAACAGAACGATATTTCAGGTGTGATGGCCATGGGGTCGTGGCACAAAAAACAGAGTAAACAAATTATTAAAGGTACGTTTGAGTAGAGGTAAATATGTGTCCTGCAAAGATTATTGAGGGGGGAACACGCGGTTTTGTGATACCAATTGGTGGAGCAGAAGAGCGTGTAGACAATCCGGTCATTTTAGAGCGTTTTGTTGAATTATGTGGTGGCAATGAGGCCAGAATTGCGATAATTCCAACGGCGTCGCGGCTCGAAGACACGGGTGCCAATTACGTTAAGGTGTTTAAAGACCTTGGCGTAGGTGAAGCCTATTCTTTAGAGATTGGCGATCGTGCCGATGCTCAGAGTGAAACCAATCTTGATGCTTTG
Source organism: uncultured Alteromonadaceae bacterium (assembly GCA_938085045.1). Classification (GTDB taxonomy): domain Bacteria; phylum Pseudomonadota; class Gammaproteobacteria; order Enterobacterales; family Alteromonadaceae; genus JABSOG01. The sequence goes on along the minus strand of CALKGI010000005.1, from coordinate 62,475 downwards.
GATAATGCCACTGGCATTTTCATGACTGGTGGTAATCAGTTGCGATTGTCGACCATTTTGGGTGGCACTCAGTTTGCGCAAAAAATCCGGCGTTTGAATGCTGGTGGTGTTCATGTTGCTGGCACTTCTGCCGGTGCGGCGATTATGCCAGAACATATGATTGCTGGTGGTTCATCGGGTGGTTTACCTAATGAACAGGGCGTAACAATGGCCCCTGGCTTGGGTTTGATTAACAAGGTGATTTTAGATCAACATTTTAGCCAGCGTAATCGTCTTGGCCGTTTGTTGTCTGCCATTTCTTACAATCCTTTTGCATCAGCGATAGGGATTTGTGAAGACACCGCTGTGTTTATTGGCCCAGATGGCGTACTTGAGGTTGAAGGAAGCGGTAGCGTGACTATTGTTGACCCAACTGATTTGCAGTATTCGTCAATGGCTGAAGCTGATGTTGGTGACGCGGTTACCATGTTGGGTTTGAAGTTGCATATGCTCAGCGCCGGTTCAACCTATGACTTGTCAACGCGTGAGGCATTTCCGCCCGCCAAAAACTGATGCTAAATCTTAGCGTTTATTGAAAAAAGGTGCCTGTTGGCACCTTTTTTTTGGCTAAAAAATAATATATTTTGTTGGAATAATCAGCGTTTTGCAGCAACATTTAACTAACCTTTATTACCGACAACTAATTTGCTTAAAAGAACCTGCCTTTTTTAAGATTTGGACTAGAATCAAAGTCTGTATTAATGATATGTTTCGGGAATGTTTGCCATACAAAATAAAAGCAATGTATGGCCATACCATCTGCCTAAGAAATCCAGGAAGTGCTAATGAAGATCCTCTCCTCAAATGTTTATGTCGGTCCCAGTGTTTACGCTCATTTTCCCACCATCCGCCACGTTGTCGATATCGGCATTTTGGAGCAATGGCCCTCGGTAAAATTGGGTGAAAATTTTATAAATCGTTTAATTGAAGTCTTGCCCGGTCTGTCGGGGCACGGTTGTTCTTACGGTGAACCCGGTGGGTTTATCCGTCGCTTAAAAGAAGATGAAGGTACCTGGATTGCTCATATTTGGGAGCATGTTTGTATTGAACTACAATGCATGGCCGGTACTGATGTTTCTTTTGGTAAAACCCGTGGTAATGGTGAAGAAGGCCAGTACAACATGGTCTACGAATACACCCAGCGCGATGTAGGCTTAGAAGCCGGTCAATTGGGTCGCTCATTGCTTATCTCGCTAATGCCTGAAGAAGTACAGTCACAGCTTGACACAAAACTAGCTGACGATTTTGATTTTGCTGAAGAGCTCAACGCCTTTATCCGCTTTGCACAGCGCAAAGCTTTTGGTCCAAGCACCGGCTCTTTGGTTCAAGCAGCTGAAGACCGTGGTATACCGTGGTTACGCCTTAATCAATATTCACTAGTACAATTTGGTCACGGTAAATACCAACAGCGCATTCAAGCCACTATTACTAGTCAAACTAATCATATCGCCGTAGAAATTTCGTGTGATAAAGAAGACACCCATAATTTGCTGAGCGACTTAGGTTTACCCGTGCCGCAACAGCGTATGATTTATTCAGAATCTCAAGCCGTTAGAGCGGCCCAGCGCATCGGTTATCCGGTTGTGCTTAAACCACTAGATGCTAACCATGGTCGTGGCGTTTCTATTAACCTAACCACACCAGAGCAAATCATTGAAGCTTTTCATCACGCCAAAGAGCACGGTAAAAGCCGCGCTGTATTGGTTGAATCGTTCTTGACTGGTTTTGACCATCGTATGTTGGTGGTTAACGGTGATTTAGTTGCCGTTGCCAAACGTGTGCCGGGTCATGTGGTTGGCGATGGTAAAAACACCATCGGGCAATTAGTTGATATCGTTAACGAAGACCCTCGTCGTGGTGTAGGCCACGAAAAAGTGTTGACCCGTTTAGAGTTTGATAAGCAAGCCAATCGTTTGCTTGAAGAAGCCGATTTAACGACAGAGTCGGTTTTGCCTGAGGGCGAAATTTTCTATCTGTGTTCAACCGCTAACTTATCAACAGGTGGCACCGCCATCGACTTAACTGACGTGGTTCACCCTGATAACAAAGCCATGGCAGAACGAGCAATTAAAGCCGTTGGTTTAGACATTGGTGGTGTTGATTTCTTAACTGCCGATATTACCCAATCATACAAAGATGCTGGTGGCGGTATTGTTGAAGTTAACGCGGCCCCGGGTTTTAGAATGCATGTTGCGCCAAGTGAAGGTAAACCACGTGATGTTTCTGGCAAGGTAATGGAAATGCTGTTCCCGCTGGGTACGCCTTCGCGCATACCAGTAGCAGGCATTACCGGCACCAATGGTAAAACAACCACTTCGCGTATGTTGTCACACATCCTTAAAACTGCTGGTCATTGTGTTGGTATGACTTCAACCGATGGTGTTTATATCGATGGTCATTTAACAGTGAAAGGCGATATGACAGGGCCGGTTTCGTCTAAAATCGTATTGCGCGACCCTACTGTTGATATCGCAGTACTCGAAACCGCTCGTGGTGGTATTTTACGCTCAGGTTTGGGTTATCGCGAATCAGACGTAGCGGCTGTATTGAACGTACAAGAAGATCATTTGGGTTTGCGTGGCGTAGATACTGTAGAGCAACTGGCTGAAGTTAAACGAATTGTGGTTGAAGTGGCCAAAGACACCGCAGTATTAAATGCCGATGACCCATGTTGTTTGAAAATGGCTGACCACACCAAAGCCAAGCACATTTGTTATGTAACGGTTAACCCGGGCCATGGTTTGGTTCGTGAGCATATTCGTTCTGGCGGTCGTGCGGTAGTGCTCGAAAAAGGCATTAACGGCGACATGATCACCATTTATGACAATGGCGCACACATTCCATTACTGTGGACACACCTTATGCCAGCAACACTAGAAGGCAAGGCAATGCACAACGTGCAAAATGCCATGTTTGCGGCTGCCATGGCCTACAGCTTGGGCAAAACACTAGACGATATTCGTCACGGTCTGCGTTCATTTAACACCACATTCTTCCAAGCACCGGGCCGTATGAATGTGTACGACCAGCATTCATTTCGGGTTATTCTTGATTACGCACACAACAAAGACGGCATTCGTTACATGAGTGAGCTGGCAAGCAAGCTCGAAGTTCAGGGCAAGCGAGTTGCGGTTTTGGCCGGTCCTGGAGATCGTCGTGACCAAGATATTGTTGATATTGCTAAAGCTGCTGCTGATCACTTTGACATCTTTATCTGTAAAGCCGACGACAACCGCCGTGGCCGTGGCCATGATGAAGTGCCTAGCATGATGCGTGATGCATTGCTCAATTATGGCATTAAAGATGAAGCGATATTGTTGATCCCAGACGAAACCGAAGCTGTCGACAAAGCATTGTCATTAGGCGCAGCAGATGACTTGGTGATGATCTTTGGTGATGCGATTACGCGTTGCTGGAAACAAATCATCAGCTTTAATTCAGCTGGCGAGCCTAAAGATGAAGCGACCACTAAGCCAGTTCACACTGTGGTGTCTATGCTAGAGACCAACGAGCCAGATACCTTTGTACTGGGCAGTGGTTTGAAGATTGTCACTGATAGTCGTGGTGTACGTGTAGTCGACGAGTCTGACGAAGACTCTGATTGATTCCCTCCCCAAGAAGGGTGTCGCAAAGTCGACTGTAGGCAGGGGATTTTATCCCCGACGCGCCAAGGATGGTCACAATGTTAAACCTTGGTTCATTTGACAACCAAACCGATTTTCGCGATACCCATCCAAATTACACGGTTACCCGCACTAGCAGGTAACCGTCGACTCCCGAAGGTAGCATATGATTAAGCTGGAATTAGATGATAGCCGACGCTTAACGGGCAAAGGCTTATTGTGGGACCTGCCCGGTGCCATTATCGACGTTTTTGTCCATGGAATCGACAAAACCAAAGTGGTTGATTGCTGGCAAAAACATGTAGATAAACTGTTAGCAGCGGTTAACTGGTCACACGAAAAAACCATCCATCGCATCTTTGAAGACGGTGTGAGCCTAGCGCTTAGTGCCCCGTTCGATGCTTTGTATGCCGCAACCGAAATTAACGAAGCGGCTTGGACCCTCACCTGTGAAGAGCTATTGGGTCATTCCAACGACACCGAACACCTTTGCAACGTATTGGTCAATTCGCTGATTCAATTGATTGATGATGAAGTTAATCCCCCTTTGCTTGAATTAATTAACAAGGCCGAATCGCTCAAAATGCCATGGTTGGTTGATGACGACGAATTTTCATTGGGCTTTGGCAAAACGGTTGAAGTTTGGCCAGTCGACAAATTACCAAAAATAGCAGATGTACAGTGGGATAAATACCAAGCCGTGCCCGTGGCGATGATCACTGGCACCAACGGTAAATCTACATCTGTTAGACTCACCTCGTCGATTATAAAAGAAGCAGGCAAAACCTGCGGCGTAACCTCAACCGACTTTATTCGAGTTGGCGACACCATTATCGACAAGGGCGATTATTCAGGTCCCGGTGGTGCACGAACTTTACTGCGCAACAAAGAAGTTGAAGTTGCTCTGCTTGAAGTTGCACGCGGAGGCATATTACGCCGTGGCTTGCCCATCCCAAGAGTAGATGTAGCGATGGTCACCAACGTGGCAGAAGATCACCTCGGCCAATACGGCATTAATACCTTGCGAGCTTTAACAGCGACAAAATTTGTGGTGGCCAAAGCCGTTACTGAAGCTGGCACTTTGGTGCTTAATGCTGATGATGGCGAGTCGGTGGTGTACGGCTGTGACATCGATAAAACCAAATGCTGGTTCTCGTGCAGCCAAAACAATCCCGTGCTGGTTGAACATTTGTCCAAAGGTGGTGCTGTTTGTTACGTCCGTGATGGACAAATGGTCTACCAAGATAAATCAGGCAGCACTGATATAGTCGCGGTTAATGATGTGCCAATGACATTTAACGGCGCCGCTGTTCATAACATTCAAAATGCGCTTGGCGCGATTGGCGTAGGCAAAAGCCTTGGCATTAGCGACAAAGATATCGCTGCTGGATTAGGCGATTTTCGCTCTGATGCGGCAGACAATCCGGGTCGTGGTAATGTCTTTAAAATCAAAGGCGCCACAGTGGTGATGGACTTTGCTCATAACGAACACAGCATGAGCGCGATTGTTGCTACCACTAACAATATGCCGTCGAAACGTAAATGGATGATGCTCTCTGCTGGTGGCGACCGTTCTGATGAAGATATTTCGGTGATGACCGAAGCGGCGATGGTGATGAAACCCGATCAGCTAATGTCGGCAGAATTACACGCTTATTTGCGTGGCCGAGCAGTGGGTTCGATTCCAACCCTGATGGCCAATATCGCTAAAAAGCACGGCTTAACAGATGATGCCATTCACACCAAAGATTCGCCCTTTGAAGCCGCCAAATTTATCATCGATAATTTGCAAGAAGGCGATTTGGCATTGTTGCTAGTGCTCAGCGAACGTGAAGAAATAGTCGAATTGATAGAACAACATTTATGAAAATACTCATCGTTGGGGCCGGCATTGTCGGCCTGTCTATGGCACGGCGCCTAGACGAAATGTCATTGCCATATACCCTAATTGAACGCTCATCTGGTTGGTCACAAGATGGTGCTGGCATTTGCTTACCCGCTAATGCTGTGGCCGGAATGGAACGATTAGGGTTGAAAGAACCTTTAGTCGCTATGGCCCATCAGGTAAGCGAAGTCAGTTATGTTAAACCTAATGGTCAAGTGATTTCAAAAGCGTCATTGCTTGAAGCTCCACTTGACAAGCAGCCATTTTTGGCTTTGCCACGCGCTAAATTGCTCAATTTGTTACGTAAGGGCATGGATAAAAAAGTACGCTTTAACATCCAATTAAAAGCCATTAGGCAGTCAGAAGACGGCGCTGATGTTACGTTCAGTGATGGCCAAACCGAGCATTTTGATTGTGTTATCGGCGCTGATGGCGTTAATTCGCAAGTGCGCGGGTTAGCCTTTGAACAAACCGAACTAGAAGATTTAGACGTTACCAACTGGCGGTTTTTGATTGACCAAGACACCAGCGACCTACAACCGACCTATTACTTGGGTTCTGACAGCTTTTTTATGCGTTACCCAATGCCAGACAATAAGGTCTATTGCTACGCACATGTCATTGACGAAGATAAAAAGTTGCTGAATATCAACAACAAACACTTTTTGCTAGACCAATTCAAAGGCTTTGAAGACAAAGTAATTGAAGCCATTAATGCCGTTGGCCCCGATGACGAAATCATTCCCGGGCGATTAAACGCGGTTCAATCTCGCGAAGTCTACAGCGGTTGTGTGGTACTGATTGGCGATGCCCTGCACGGCTGCCCGCCCACCTTGCAACAAGGTGTCGGTATGGGGCTTGAAGATGTTCACTGTTTGGCTGACTTGATGGAAAAAGGTGTTGAAGTTGAAGCCTTATTACGACAGTTCAGAGCCAAACGCATTGAGCGCATTTCGTGGGTGATTGACGAGTCAAACCGAGTGATTCGCATGGCGTCTAAAGGACGCAGTTTTCTTGGCCGAGTAATTCGTAATTTTATCGTCAGAAAACAAGGGCCTGCAAATGTCGCAGGGTGGCGCAAGCTGTTGTCTTGAAGGCTTAGGCTGGATGGGCAGAGCACTTTGTCAGTTTTGATCAATATAGCGCCATTTGGGTCGCAATTGGCACTTCATTGGTAGGAGCGCCGTCCCGGCGCGATATTGGCAGCAGGCCAATCAAAACAAGGGTCGCGGTGAGGCTCAATACAAGGATGATGTATCTTATTAGGGCAACGTAGTTCGCAGTTACCGACACTTCGTTTTTGCCGCTCATACCAAATTGTTACCGGGTTTAATCGGTGCCAATTGTATAGTTATTTTACTATCTCCATTAATCAAAGCTTACCCGTATAGTTCTCTATATCCGTCGTTATAATATCTAATACCAAATCCATTAATTAACTGGTCATTTTGCTGGCTAAAATAAGCATTAGCTTCGTTATTAATCTTGCCATTAGAGTGACTAGTGGCGGCGATTAATGCCTTGCTACTGCTTATTTTTCCTGCCCAAAATCAGACCAGTGAATTAATGTCATTGGTATAATTGTTAACAAAAATGGGGCCGGATGTCACTGAAATCGTTGATAATTTGTTCGTAATACCGGGTATTTACGGGCTATGTTACTAAACTCCCTACATTTGTACACTTTTGCAGCAATGGTGTTTGTAGGATGTAAAATGAACAACTAAGATTAAGTTATCAGGTTACTTTTGGAGCGTCGGAAACGATGAAATTACCGTCTGGATTTGTTAGTTGTATACTGGTTTTAAGTTTAAGTGGGTGTTTGGGCACACCCGAAATTACTGCGCAAAAACTCGAACCTCTCACCCTAAATATCGAGCTCGAACAAGCATCGAGCAATCAATTGAATCTTGTTGCTACCATCACCAATGTTTCGCAAGATAATCTTACTTTAAAAGTCCCAACTAGTCCTAATCCTTTAACGGTATTGGTTTGGGCACAAGACAATCATAATCTCACCCATAGGATCAGCCGCCGGTTGGTCAGTGACTACAAATATAATGATTTCACTAGTCTGGATGCAGGCGATTCAATGGTGATCCATGCACAAATTGACTTATCTAAATATAAAACCCGTATTAAACCCTCCGACGAGCTATTTGTCAGCGCCCAATATGGTTTGCTGCAATGGAAAGTCGCCAATAATATGCCGAGCCTGATTTATTCTAATAAGATTTTTTTGGAATAGCAGGCTTTTGCTTTTCACCGCTGTCTCTTAGCCTCTTAGCCATTACGCCTACGTTATTTTAATATGCCACATCCGTGTGGCATTTTGCTGTTATAACGGTAATTATTCTGTAGCAGTGGCGGTTAAGCTCAAGCCTGAAAAGGCATCGTAAGCATTAATACCAATATGCCAAATGCCAGCGTTAGGATTATTAACAGTACAAGTTTCATTGCTGCCGTCTTTCCATGGACGACACTCGTATGCAGCCGTAGTTGGTTGTGAACCAAAGCGGATATACAAATCAGCATCACCTACACTACCTGCAATATTGACATTCAAGGTGTTGGCACATGCTGGCACATCAATACTTTTGTATACCCATGCATTTTTTGAAGCTGACAAACCTGCGGCTGTAACTTCTACGGCATCACAACTTGTTGGAGTGGCTTGTGCGGGTAAAGACGTCAATAAAACAGTGGTTACTTGACCATTGTCTCCAATGATCACCTGATATAAACGGTCGAATTCGCTTTCAGGAATTGCTGTCGCTTGACCACCTAGCAAACCAACTAACTCTGGTGTGGTGTTAGAGTGACCCACAACCAAAGTATTGCCGCTAAGATTGTTAAGTTGGTTGGCAAATGATGCTAACTGGTTCGGATCGTATGAGGTTATTGGCACTGATATGGCAGTACTCAATGGTGTGGCTGTTTGTTGAGTGCGGTTATAGTCAGTTGAGTAAATTGAGCTGATGTCAGCACGTTTGAGTAAATCTGCGATATTTTGCGCCCGCAATTGACCTTCTGCGGTTAATGCTGGATCTGAACCGGTTTGTTTTTCAGCATGACGGGTTAAATAGATGATACTGGCGTCTGCCGCGAGGGCCGTTGCACTGGTAATTAAAAGGCAGCTCGCTGCCACAAGTTGTTTAAACATGATGATTTCCTGTTTTTTATTGTTAAAGTTGACCAGTTGGACAACTAATTATTAGAGCTATAACTCTAAGTTAAAAAAACAGCTTTGTAAATGGTGGTTTTTTGTCAAATTGTTTCGGGGGAGTAGGGTGGGCACAAATGATTGCCCACTTTATTATTTCATCTTTTCTTTAGCATTAACCGGGTTGGCATACATGGTTAACAACCAGCGCTGTTGGGCTTCGTCGAGTCCTTCGAGTCGTTTGGCTAGTTTGTCGATGACTTTGCCTGTGCCGTTGAGTTTGGCATGGGCAGATAGGTTACTGTCGAACAGTCGGTAATTACTAATGACCTGTTCATCTATAGCAGCTGCTATGGCTTTGGTGTCTTCAAAGTCGCCTTGTAATACGGTGCCAAAAGCGACATTAACGCGGCCTTTGTGACCTAAAATCCCTTGGGTTATGCTGCGAATGTCTTCGTGTTCGGCTTTTTCGTAGCTGCCAGTGGCCTCTACTGCGGCCAATTCTTTGGCTTTATCTTGGTCGCACGGGTCAATTTCGTAGGCTATTGAAACCGGCACTATGTTCAGTTGCTTTAAATATTCACCAATGGGCATGGGCTTTTGTCTATTGAGTAATAACATAGACAATACGGCTGAATTGGTTGTGTCATTGCCGTCTTTGGCTCGGCCTTCTCGCTGGGCTATCCAAACGTTTTGTTTGTTGTCGTTTAGCGTGTGGTGAATATAAGCAGAGAGCTTTTTCGACGCTGTTAGCATCGCTCGCTTGGTTTTTTCTGAACGTTTGACGATAAAGCTCTTGTTGAGCCGCATCACGTCTGATATCCACGGTTTGCTCAGTAAGTTGTCGCCTATGGCAATTTCAAGCGTGGTGTGACCGCCTTCGTGAAGTGCCAGATTTATCAGCGCAGGGTCGAGTGCTATATCTCGGTGATTACTTATAAACAAGGTTGGTTTTGACATATCCAGTTCATTGAGGCCGGTATAAGTAAAACCGTCGGTACTGCGCTTGATCAGTTTATACATGTATCTGGCCGCTTCGAGCTGAATATCATGCACTCTGGTTAGCGAACTGGTTCGTCGTTTCAACGACATTTTCACCAACCAGCGGCAAATGCCCGGAAATACCTTGATCAATCGCGGCATTGCATAGATTGCAACCGACGATTGAAACTCTTCATCATTGACTAGGGTTTCGATAACCCCAGCTACCTCATCATCACGATAAGGTCGAATATCACTGTACATAATAGGCCCATTTATTATTGAATTTTTATTATAACGATTATTGTGCACTACAACAAAGTGGCTTTTTAGAATATTAGCCTGAATTTGCTACCTTTATCTATTTGGGACGATACTTGAATGGCACCGCGATGCTTGTGCATGATTTGTCGAGCCAGTGCCAGTCCAATGCCAGAGCCTGTGGGTTTGGTGGTGTAAAACGGGGTGAATATTTTGCTTTGGCCCTGTTCAGTCATCCCCATGCCATTGTCACTAATGTCTATCACCGCTTTAGCATAATCATTTATGTAAGCGTTTATGGTGATTTTCGCCGATGTTTGCTGATTTTCAGTCGCTTGTAGCGCATTAATAAAGATATTGATCAGCACTTGTTCAATCAAACTTTGGTCGATGTTAATACTTAAACTTATCGGTTCGATGTTAATCGCTATCTCAACCTGCTGTTGGCTTAGTTCATCTGACAACAAAGTTTGAATTTGTTGGATGAGGTCGACTACCGCCACCGGTTTTTTGTCGGCAATGTTCACCCGAGTTAATTTACGATATTCATCAACAAAATTAATTAATCCTTCAGAGCGACGCGATATGGTGGTGACCGACTGATGCACATCATCGATGGTTTCGTTCAAATCGTCGTCGTTGATGCCCAGTTCGGCGATTTTTGGCATAATCGACAATGTCACCATATCGTCAACCGTCGATGACAATGAGCTGATGGGAGTGATGGAATTACTAATTTCATGAATCAAAACCGAAATCAGTTTTTGCCAAGATTCGATTTCGTTAGATTCTATTTCATCGTGGATATTGGTTAATACAATCAGTTGGTAAGCTTGACTGCCAACGGTGATTTTATGGTCGATTAATTGGAATTGTCGATTGTTGAGGTTAACACTGTAGGTGCCATCATCGTCGTTGAAAATGGCGTTTAACTGCGGGTATTTTTCGGTTACCTGTTGGCGCGTTTTCAGTCCAGTAATGTTGAGCTGATGTACCGCAGCGCTGTTTCTGATGATGACTTGGCCTTTGTGGTCAATCAGTAAAATGCCGCTGCTAATTTGCTGTATCACCGATTTCAACAAATGGGTTTGTTGCTGATGCTCAAGTTTTAATTGTTGAAATTGGCTTAAGACTTGGTCAAAGGCGCCGGCCAGTTCAAAGGTTTGCCCGGTATTATCACTTTTTTGAAAACGACGAGAAAAGTCTTCGTATTCAATCGATTGCATAAAACTCAGCACATCACGTTCGGTTTGACTCACAAGCAGAAATAGTTGACGAAAACACAGGCCGCACAATATCAGCAAGCCCAAACCAATTAACATAGCGTGGGTTAAAATCACCAGATACAAACCACCAACACCACAGCCAAATCCCACTAGCAATGGCCAAAACAGCTTTTTAAACAATGGGCTGCCTTTTTTATTAGGGATTATGTTAGCGGGTTCAGAGGCCATATTTTTCCATCTTGCGATATAAAGAGGTTCGGGTAATGCCCAACTCTTTGGCGGCATGACTGATATTGCCGGTGTTTTTGCGCAAAGCTTTTTCAACCGCTATTTCTTCAATGGCGGTAAGATTTAGGGTGTTGCAAGTTAAAAGGTAGTCTTGTGAAGGCTCAGTTGAGACACTTTGGTTGTGGCTTGATGACAAAACAAAACTGAGCTGGCCATCGTCTGCCATGATAACGGCACGTTCAACAATGTGTTGTAATTCTCGAATATTGCCCGGCCAGTGATAGCTGCACAACTGTTCTATCACGCCGCTTGATAGGGGTTTGGTGGCGAGTTTATATTTTTTGCTGAAGTGCCCAATATAATGTTCAATCAGCAAGGGAATATCTTGTAGCCTTTCTCGCAGCGGCGGTATGTGTATTTCGACGGTGTTAATACGGTATAGCAAATCTTGACGGAACTGGCCTTCTCGGACCATGTCATAAAGTGGCATGTTGGTGGCGGCTATTAATCGAATGTCCATGCTGACTTGACGAGTATCGCCAACCGGGGTGACCACTCTATTTTGGATTGCAGTGAGTAACTTTCCTTGCAATTGCATTGGAATGTTACCGAGTTCGTCTAAAAACAGGCTACCGCTATCGGCCAATTCAAAACGGCCTTTGCGGCTGGCTTTGGCATCAGTAAAAGCCCCTTTTTTGTGGCCGAACAATTCGCTTTCAAACAGACTTTCGGCGATCGTGCCCATATCAACGCTTAAAAATATCTCTTTGTGTCGTAACGATTGACGATGCAATTCTCTGGCAACTAGTTCTTTACCAGTGCCCGATTCGCCCAAGATCAACACATTAGCATCGGTTTTAGCTGCTTTTTCGATGGTGGCCATCACCTGCGTCATCGCGGGGCTGGTGGCGATAAAGTTTTGATATTGTTGGTCGGTATCCATGCCAATGGCCGACTGAAGTTGTGATAGTTGCTCTATTTTTGCGTGGCTTTTGTTGAGGCTGACGGCGCTTGAAACAGTCGTTAGTAGCTTTTGGTTTTGCCATGGTTTGAGCACAAAGTCGGTGGCGCCAGCTTTAACCGCATCTACCGCTGTGTTGACGTCACCAAAGGCGGTGATCAAAATGACAACTACGTTGGCATCGAATTCTTTGATTTTCTTTAGCCAGTAAAAACCTTCGTCGCCCGAGATTGAGTCTCGGGTAAAGTTCATGTCGAGTAAAATCACCTGATATTGAGTTTTGGCCATCACAGTACAGAGATTGTGTGGATTGTCTAGCGTGTCGACTTGTTGGTAATGCTGTTTTAGCAGCATTTTTGCGGCAATTAGTACATCTTTGTTGTCATCGACGACTAATATCTTGGCGGGGTTTTTAGCCATGGGATGGTCTCGTGTCACCTTGCGATTAAAAGAGAAAAGATTTGCGTAGGGGCAGACCCACGTGTCTGCCCTTTTGTGAGCTATCGATATATTACCGAACAATAAGGGCAATCACGGGGGATTGCCCCTATGAATGACAACAAAGCTGTCAATTAAGGTTTTTTGAAGCGGATCAACATGCGGTGATGATGGCGAGGTTTGGCCAAAAAGCGCCAGTGGGCTTTCAAATCGTCATCGGGATTGGCGTAAATGTCGCTTGAAGCGTCAAATACAAAACCGGCTTGCTTGAATTCTTTCATCACCAATTCTTTGTCAATACGGTGTAATTTGGGCGTATATAACTGGCCAGATCCTTCAACCGCGGCGTTGTCTGCAACGATGATAGTTCCACCTGATTTAAGCATGGCTTTCATGTTACTTAGCATGTCTTGACGGTCGATACGTTCATTTAAGGTTAAATCATGGTAGGTAAACATTAAAACCACGGCGTCGGCCTGTCCATTTCTTAAGCCTGCTCTGGCGGCTCTTTCAGGGATTTGATAAACCAAGCCGCGGTCTAGTGCTTTGACTTGAGGTAAACGATTGCCTCTGAGGCGGCCCGGATCTAAACCTTCGGCAAAAACTTTGCCAGTTTTACCTACGCTACGGGCTAACAATTCTGTGGTGTAACCCGCACCAGCACCTTGTTCAAACACCACCATGCCGGGTTTTAATTGCATAAACTCCAATAACTGTGCTGGTAAACGGCTTTTGTCACGAGCCAAGTCGCCTTTTGGGCGGTCTGAGCTGCTAACGATTTCTTTATAATCAATGGCAGTAGAGTCTGCGGCGATACTGGCTGTGCTGGCTAATAACATGGCCGGTGCGGTTAAGGTCAGCATTACGCCGAGGGCAATTCGTAACATGGTGATAAATTCCTATTGTGGTCTGAATTGAAATGGACCGTTAGAGTCGCTGGTTTCATTCACAGTATAACGATTTATGACGTTGCTGACAGCCATACTGTCTAATATCGTACACCAACTGTATCGAAACGATACAGTTGGTGTTGCTCTTGTGAATAATAAAAAATCGCAACCAATTGATATTAATCAATAAAAACTAATGGCACGCATATTGTTATAGGAATGGACATCACAAATCCAAATTGTATCAAAATGAGAGGTGTTATGGATTCGGCAATACAAAAGAAGAAACCTTGGTCAAAAATGGTTTTTATCGCAGTGGTGGTTGCGGGCAGTTTTGCGGTTTTATTTAATGTTGCTGGTCACTCTGGGGCGGCAAGTTATACCGTTGATGCCAAACGATTGACTATCGCGACTGTGACGCAAGGTCAGTTCAACGACTATATACCGGTGCGCGGCAATGTAGAGCCAATCAAATCGGTTTATTTAGATGCAATTGAAGGTGGCCGGGTAGAGCAGATTTTTGTCGAAGAAGGCGAACAGGTGGTTGCTGGGCAAAAGATCCTTGAATTGAGCAATACCACATTACAACTGGACGTTATCTCCCGCGAAGCACAAATATCTGAACAGTTAAACAACCTTCACAATACCCGTTTGGCCATTGACCAAAACCGTTTGAGCCTAAAACGTGATTTGATTGAAATTGACTACAAGTTGCAGCAATTAAGCCGCAAGGTTAAACAAAATAAATCATTGCTCAAACGCAAGTTGATATCAATTGACCAAATGACAGCGTCTGTCGAAGAATTTGAATATCTCACCAAAAGCCGCGCATTAACGATTGAACAGCAACAACAGGATGAAAAGTTAAGAGCTGCACAAATCAAGCAACTAGAAGGTAACGTGACGCAATTGAACCGCAATTTGTCGGTAACTCGTAAGAACCTCGAAAATTTGGTTGTGCGTGCGCCGGTCGATGGACTGCTCAGTGCTTTGAATGCACAAATGGGTGAATCTAAAAACAGAGGCGTTCGTTTGGGGCAGGTCGATATTGTCGGCCAGTTCAAAGTCACAGCTCGCGTGGATGAGTTTTATGTAAACCGGGTGCTGGCGGGTCAAAATGCCGAGTTTAAAATTGCAGGTCAATCATATCAATTAACATTAACTAAGGTGTATTCACAAATTAATGGGGGTCAGTTTGAAGTGGACTTGGCTTTTAAAGGCGTCGCGCCGCAAAAAATGCGCCGTGGCCAAACGTTACAAGTGAACTTGCATTTGGGTGAATCGATTGACGCATTGCTGGTGAGCAACGGCGGATTTTACCAAGACACTGCTGGGCAGTGGGTATTTGTGCTCAGCGACAATGGTGAACAGGCTTATCGTAAAGAGATTAAAACGGGCAGGCGTAACAACCGTCATATCGAAGTATTGTCGGGGTTGAACCCCGGGGAGCGGGTGGTTGTTTCAAGTTATGGCAACTTCGCGCAAATGCAGAACCTGAGCCTGAATTAAACATCAAATTAAACAGAATATTAAACAAAGTATTGGCACCATCGGAGAGTAAAAATCATGTTGGCATTAAAAAATATCGTAAAACTGTATCGTACTGAATCTGTTGAAACCCGTGCGTTAGACAAGATTAATATTCATGTCGGCAAGGGCGAATTCGTGGCCATTATGGGCCAGTCAGGTTGTGGTAAATCAACCTTGCTTAACACCATAGGTATGCTCGACCAACCCAGCGAAGGTCATTACTATTTTGATGGCGAAGATGTTGCTAACTACAGCGAACGTCGGTTATCTGACCTGCGTAAATCTAATATCGGGTTTATTTTTCAAAGCTTTAATTTGATTGACGAACTCACCGTGTTTGAGAACATTGAATTGCCGTTAATCTATCAAAAAGTGGCCAAAGTTGAGCGTCAGCAACGGGTAATGGACGTGCTTGAAAAAGTCGGTATCGCGCATCGAAAAGACCATTATCCGCAGCAATTGTCTGGTGGGCAGCAACAACGTGTTGCTGTGGGTAGGGCACTAATTTGCCGTCCAAAATTGATTCTGGCCGACGAACCCACAGGTAATCTCGATTCTAAAAACGGTGAAGAAGTGATGGAAATGCTGACCAAGCTCAATCAAGAAGGGGCAACCATTGTCATGGTGACTCACTCAGACGCTCATGCAACGTATGCTAATCGAACCATTCACTTATTTGACGGCAATGTTGTTACCGAACAGATGCAGGAGGCCTATTGTGCTTAAAAGTTATTTAATTATCGCCTTGCGCAGTTTATTAACTCAACGTCTGTATTCAGCCATCAACGTATTTGGATTGGCTATTGGCTTGGCCAGTTGCATCTTAATGTCGTTGTTTGTGTTTAGCGAAATGGGTTTTGACACTTACCATGCAAAATCAGACAACATCATACGTGTCGTGACCGATTTGCACCCTCCGGGTTCTACAGAACAGCGTTTTACTACTAGTCAATATAAGACCGGCGAAGCATTCGTACAGGAATTCGCCGAGTTAACGGCCTATACCCGGTTTAGAAATGTCGGAACGTCTATGGGGACTCAACAGCGAATGTTCAACGAGAACTTAGTTTATGTTGTTGATGCCAATGTGTTTGATTTGTTTAGCTTTGAAGCCTTTAGTGGTGATTTAACAAAGGCATTAACCAGACCCAATACTGTGGTATTAACCGAAAGTACCGCGCAGCGTTTGCTTGGCAGCACCAATGTACTTGGTCAAACTTTGATGGCAGGCAGTGACATCGCACTGGAAGTGACTGCGGTTATCAAAGATTTGCCAGAAAATACCCATTTAGCCATTAATGCCTTGGTTTCGTGGGGCACCATGGGGCAAATGCTGGGTGATGAAGGTTGGGAAGAAAACCCAAGCTTTAACTACTATACCTATTTTGAAACAGCCAAGGGTACCGACGTGGAAGCTTTAGAAGCCAAAATACCGGCCTACATGGAAGAAAAAGTACGTGAAGGTATCTCTGATGTATTTACGCTCAAGCTACAGCGTATTACAGATATCTATTTAACTTCTAAACAAGCGTTTGAAATGAAGGCCAATGGCGACATTAATACCGTTTATGCCTTTTCGACCATTGCGATTTTGATTTTGTTAATTGCTTGCATCAACTTTATGAATTTGTCTACCGCTAGGGCGACTAAACGCGCCAAAGAGGTGGGTGTACGCAAGGTTATGGGCGCATACAAAAGCCATTTGGTGATGCAGTTTTTGGGTGAAGCACTGTTGATTAGCTTCTTGTCGATGGCCATTGCTTGTGGTGTTGTAGAGGCTATTTTACCGACGTTTAGCCAGTTTATCGGCAAAGAGCTGACATTTAACTACATTACTGACTTCTCTACGGCACTTTCTTTGGTCAGTGTTGCTGTGGTCGTTGGTATTATTTCTGGCAGTTACCCGGCGTTTTATTTGTCAGCTTTTAATCCTGCCAAGGTGCTCAAAGGCGAATTAACCCGAGGTAAATCTGGCGCTTGGTTGCGTAAATCGTTGGTGATTTTTCAGTTTTCTATCGCCATCATGTTGATGATTGCCACCACGATTACTTATCTACAATTGAGTTATGCGCGCAATATTGATTTGGGTTATAACAAAGAAAATATTGTGCTACTCGACCGTGTGAACACTCAAGGTGGTGCCGGTAATTGGCAGGTGTTGAAAAACAAACTGTTGGCGCACCCTCAAATTACCGGGGTTGCGGGTTCAAGTCTTCATCCAACTGAGTTGTTAGTCGACTCATATCAATTGCTGCACCCTATATCGCAAGAGATAATACAAATGCCAATAATCGTGGTGAGTCATGATTATTTTGATGTCTATGATATTGAGTTTATTGGCGGCCGCCCCTTTGCCCCCGAATATGGTGCTGATGAGTTTTCTCATCCCACAGAGCAACAGCCTTTTAAAAACGTTGGGGTGATTGTTAATCAGGCGGCAGTTAAATCTTTAGGCTGGCAAGACAATGAAGCCCTTGGTAAGCAGCTGCGCATGCCGTTTGACAATGAAGGTAAACAGGCGTTGACTGCAACTATTGTCGGCGTGGTGAAAGACCATCATTTTTCTTCTTTGCACGAACAAATCAAACCGACTTATCATGTTTATTATCCCGAGCGCTTTGCAAATATGTCGATTAAGTTTGAAGGTAACGTAAGCACTGTTAGCCAGCATATCAATGAAGTTTGGCAACAAGTTATGCCCAATCAACCCATTATCATGGATTATATGGATGATGAGTTTAACGCGATGTATACCGAAGAAGATCGTCAAATGACCATGTTCAACCTGTTTTCGGCCTTGGCTATTTTTATTGCATGTTTAGGGTTGTTTGGTTTGGCATCATTTACCACCGAGCGGCGCACCAAAGAAATTGGTATTCGTAAAGTGATTGGTGCATCGGTGATGGATATTGTGGTGTTATTGTCGATGGAGTTTTCAAAATTGGTGCTGCTGGCCAATGTTATCGCATGGCCGATTGCGTGGTATGTGATGAGCAATTGGTTGACCAATTTTGTCTATCGTATTGATATGAATCCGATGATTTTTGTTGCCAGCGCCTTGGTTGCGTTTGTTATTGCTTGGGTGACAGTGGGTAGCTTGGCCTCTGTTGCTGCGCATACAAGACCTATAAAGTCTTTGCGATACGAGTAAGGTTTTTTGAATTACGGTGGTGGGCTCTTTATCCCGCCACCTGTACGTTTCGTTTAATTTGCTACCGCTGGTTGGTCAGTGTGCCTCCGGTAAGATCGTTTTTCTTTAATCTCCTTCAAAATCTCATCAGCCTTTGTCTTCAGATCCAACCATTTCAATTCAAATTTCATCTATAATTACAAAAAATACCTCAATCTGTACAACAACAAAAAACTGGAATATTGATGATTGTTAAGCAAATATGGACCAATAACCGCTTTAGAAATTTTAACTACTTGATTGTATGCCCGCAAACGGGTGAGGCGTTGGCCATCGATCCGCTAGATCACGTTCAATGTTTGGCGGTTGCCAAGCAAAATGGTTGGACCATCACTCAGGTGCTCAATACCCACGAACATGCCGACCATACTGGCGGAAATAACGCGATGATTGCCGCGACAGGGGCGAAACTGCTGGCCCATCAAAACGCCAAAGATACTATCGGCGGAATTGATATCGGTTTAGATGCTGGCGATGTGGTCACCGTGGGTAAGACCATTGAGTTATTGGCATTGGATACCCCCGGGCACACCATGTCTCATGTTTGTTTGTTGTCACAAACCGACGAACCAGCATTATTTTGTGGTGATACTTTGTTTAATGCCGGCGTTGGTAATTGCCATGGTGGTGGGCATCCGGCGGCTTTGTATGAAACATTTGCCTCTCAATTGTCGCAATTGCAGGATGATACCCGTATTTATCCGGGACACGACTACATCAGCAATAACTTAGGTTTCACCTTAAACAGAGAACCCGACAACGAAGCCGCCAAGGCGTTAATGATAAAAGTTAAAGACCAAAATCCCGCTGATGCAATGGTGTCGACTATGGCAATGGAAAAGCAAATCAATGCTTTTTTTAGGTTGCAAAATCCAACGCTCATTGCCACTTTACAACAAGAGTTTCCTGATATTGGTGAGAACCCCAGCGATAAAACCGTATTTTTGAAATTACGCGAACTCAGAAACAAATGGTAAATATCAATGCCTTACCTATGTTGGTTGGACGCAAAAAAAGCACCGTTTGACAGCCTTAGAATTGTGTATAGAATAATTTTCATTGGTAGTGCGTCACAGAAGGGTAAACATGGCGATTAATTGTGCAATAGCAAATGAGGTTTACCGAAAAAGTGACAGTGCATAAATCAATAGATTTACCTAAAACCGAGATTGATACAAACTCAAAAAATCCGCCCAATCGAGCTGAAAAAGACTTGATTGTTATCTTTGGCCCGCCTGCTGTAGGTAAAATGACCGTGGGTAGGGCTTTGGAAAAACTCACCGGATATCGGCTTTTTCACAATCATATGTCTATTGATTTGGCGTTAAACTTCTTTGGATATGAAGATGATGCATATCGGTCAATGGTAGAGGGCATTCGTGAGGTCGTTTTTAAGCAGTTTCTAAACGGCAGTGGTAAAGGTTTGATATTTACTTTTGTTTGGGATTTGGAAGACGACTACGGGTTCAACTATTTTGATTGTTTGGCTGAATTGGGCTATCGGGTGCATTTAGTTGAATTAAAAGCCACCATTAGTGCACTGGTTGTGCGCAATAGAAGCGAAAAGCGCTTGGCCGAAAAACCCACCAAAGTGAATGTGGTGGCGTCAGAAAAAAATCTGATGGATTGGATGTCTAGTAAAAAGCTCAACACCAATTGGAACGATGCGCTACACAAACGCTTTGAAAAATATATCTATATCAACAATACCCATATGGCACCAGAGGCAACAGCGGCAACCATAATGGACAGGTTTGATTTTGAAGCCGTAAAAGAAATGCAAGATGTCTTTCAAACAAGGTAGCGTGCTTAATGTTTTGTGCATAAACCGAGTTTATTAAAAGAGAAATAAGGATGAGTGAGCGATTAAAGGTGGCCATTTTTGGCTCTGCAAATTTAACTGGCCCCGCTGAGTATCAGGCGCAAATTGAAGCGCTCGGTGGTGAGTTGGCCAGCAAAGACATCGACATTTTTGTCGGTTCTACAACCGGCTTAATCGGCCTTTTTTTGCAAGGGGTGCATAAGGCCAAGAAGGTTAGCCACGTTAAGTTGGTGGCTTATGGCGACCAAAGATACATGTCAATCAACGATATAGACGAATTGATTTTGAAAGATTGTTACTTTTCAAGGTTAAGCGTTTTGTGTGAATGTGAAGTTTTTATTGTATTGGACGGACAACTGGGCACGATGGCAGAAACCATGGTCACCTGGAACCGGTTGCAAGCCAATAAAGAGTTCAACCGAAAACTCATTATCTTTGGTGATGTTGAATCGACAAAAATCAAATTTTTACTCGATAATTTTATTTTTTCGAAACAGGCTTACCGCGAACTAGTTTATTTTGCTAAGGATGTTGAGGATGTTATACAGATGACTTCTTCTATGTTGAAACTACATGAGTAATGGGTTGCAACAAATCATTAAAAACTCACTTTACCGCGATTGTTCTTCACCGCACCACGCTTTGTTTTACTGTCCATTCGGCGAGTCTGTGAACCCCTAGTAGGTTTGGTCGCCCGCCTCACTTTATTAACCACCATCACCGAATTGATTAACTCCGCCAGCCTTTTCAAACTGTTATCGCGGTTCATTTCTTGGGTTCTAAACTGTTGGGCCTTAATGATGATAATACCATTTTTGGTGACTCGGCTGTCTTTTAGTGCCAACAATCGTTCTTTAAAGAGTGCAGGCAATGAACTGGCTTTAATGTCAAACCGTAAATGAATAGCAGACGAGACCTTGTTGACGTTTTGGCCACCGGCACCCTGAGCGCGAATGGCGGTCAATTCTATTTCTGCCAATGGTATCGAAAAGTTTTTGTCTAGCTGTAGCATGTATCCAATCTATAAAAGTGTTGTCAAAGTTCATTATACACGCTACGGCTTTGAACGGTAACCGCGAGGTTTGGCTCATCATTTGTGTTGTTTGAGATCAAAGAGCAACCCAAAATGTTAACATTTGTCGTTATTTTGGATTTTATTGTGGGTGTTTTAGAAATAATTCTAACTTTATTGGTGTTAAAGCTCTAATTGTCTATACTTTTCAAGTTATTGATTTACCTGATTTATATGATTATCAAACGTATCCATTCTGTTTCAATTGAATACAAATTGTTAATAAATAATCGTTGACAGTTAAAATAATGCTGGAAATTGTAAATTTAGAGGAGTAGATTATTTGCCATCAGGACAGGGGAACGAGCCAGATTGTTGAGACACATCGACAACACTCATTCTCTGATAAGAGGGAACTGCTTATTCAAAACCCAACCAATAGGGTCGAAGAGTAATTTAACCAAACAATAACAAGAGAAAAATATGAAACTCCATACCATTTCAAAAACCTGTGCAGCAGTAGTATGCGCACTATCCATGTCAGCCAATGCCGCCAATCTAGTCGATGCCAGTTCAATGGTTCAGTTCGAAAGTAATGATTTGAGCGCAATGATGGGCCTTTCAGCTAACGACAGCATGAAAGCTAGCAAGTCAGTTGCATTAAGCAACGGCGTTACTAAAGTTCGTTTCCAGCAGTATTACCAGGGTGTTAAAGTCTTCGGTCACAGTGTTGCAGCTACTCAATCAGACATGGGTTTTTTAACCAACGTTTCTGGTAACTTCTTAAACATCGAAGCACCTTTGATGGTTCGCGGTCGTATTGCAGCTGAAGATGCCTTGAATGACTTCATCGGCGAAGCCGCTTCTGTAAAAGCCAGCGGCATTTACAACAAGCAAAGCGAACGTGTTATCTACGTAGTAGACGGCGCGCCAAGAGTTGTTAACTTGGTTTCTTACGTATCTCCTGCCAATGGCGACAAAGATACTTCACGTCCTACCGCTTTCATCGATGCCAACACTGGCACCGTGCTTTTTCAATACGATAACCTGCAACACGCAGAAGTTGGCACAGGCCCGGGTGGCAACACCAAGACTGGTCAATACAACTACGGTACTGATTTTGGCCATATGGACGTAGCTCAAAGTGGTTCTACTTGTACCATGAATAACGCAAACGTAAAAACTGTTGATTTGAACCACAGCACTTCAGGTTCAACTGCTTATTCTTACACTTGCCCTGAGAACACTCATAAAGCAATCAACGGTGCATACGCGCCTTTGAATGACGCACATTACTTCGGTAACGTTATCTTCAACATGTACAGCGATTGGTTGGGTACTGCTCCTTTGACTTTCCAACTGACCATGCGTGTTCACTATTCAAACAGCTACGAAAATGCATTCTGGGATGGCTCAGCAATGACATTTGGTGACGGTGCTACGACTTTCTATCCTTTAGTTAGCCTTGACGTATCTGCACACGAAGTTAGCCACGGTTTCACTGAACAAAACTCTGGTTTGGTTTACAGCTCAATGTCAGGCGGCATGAACGAAGCCTTCTCTGATATGGCGGGTGAAGCTGCTGAGTCTTACATGAATGGTTCTAACGATTGGATGGTTGGTGAGCAAATCTTTAAAGGTAACGGCGCATTGCGTTACATGCAAGATCCTACTCAAGATGGTCGTTCAATTGGCCACGCTGACGATTTCACCAGCTCAATGGACGTTCATTACAGCTCAGGTGTATTCAACAAAGCCTTCTATTTACTTGCTACAACCTCAGGTTGGAGCACTCGTATGGCTTTTGAAGCAATGACTTTGGCTAACCAAACTTATTGGACTGCTAACAGCACCTTCGATGAAGGCGGTTGTGGTGTTTATCAAGCGGCTGGCGACAAAGGTTTCGACCAAGCTGCTGTAAGAGCTGCATTTGCTGCGGTTGGCGTTAACACTTGTGATGCTCCACCACCACCACCACCAGGTGTTTTGGAAAAAGGCGTAGCTCAGACTATCTCTGGCGGAACTGGCAGCGAAACGCATTGGGAATTCGATGCAACTGACGCTAACAGTAGCGTTACATTCAACATGAGTGGTGGCACAGGTGATGCTGACTTGTATGTTAAGTTAGGCTCAGCACCTACCAGCAGCAGTTACGATTGTCGTCCATACGCTTCTGGTAACACTGAAGCTTGTAACTTCACCAATGCTGGTACTTACTATGTAATGGTTAACGGTTACAGCGCTTACTCAGGTACTACTTTGGTTGCAGATCACGATGGCGGAACGACTCCTCCTCCACCACCTCCGGGCGGCGACAGTGGTACTAAAACTAACATCGATATTTCACGTCGTTCTTGGGACCGTACTACAGTAACTATCCCAGCTGGCACAGCTTCGTTCACTGTAACTACCTCTGGTGGTTCTGGTAACGCTGACTTGTACTTGCGTCTTGGTAGCAACCCAACGACTAAAAACTACGATTGTCGTTCAAATGCTTCTGGCAACACTGAAAGCTGTACTATCACCAACCCAGGTGCTGGTGATTGGGTTATCGGTATTCGCGGTAAAAACAACGTATCTGGTTTGACCATGAACTGGGCTTACTAAATAAGAAATTTATTTTAACGCAGGCAGGGAAGCTCGCTAGTAACGCGGTAAAATTTAAAACTTAAAAGCAAAAGGTAACCATTCACGTGGTTGCCTTTTTTTCGTTTAACAGCAAAATAAACCCGATATACCTCTATATATAACATAGCGTTGTAGCGGTACTTTATGGTAAATTCAGTAGCCGATTTATGGCAATAAATTTTGTTAAATTACCCTACAGGCATCCGATGAGTTTTGTTGTAACCTTATTATTGATTGTGTGTGTATTTGTTATTGTTGGTTTGGTGATATTTGTCCGCAACCAGCTTAAAAAGATCACGCAGTTACAAAACCTCAATGAAGAACTGCTGCAAACCAATAAAAGCAAAGATAAACAGCTTGAAATAACCGCTCAAAACTTAAAAGCCCCTATTAATAGCATCATTGGTTTGACCGGTTCATTAATTGGTGGAGCAACTGGCCAGTTATCGCAAGAAACCCGAGATAACCTTGATTTGGTGGTGACCAGTGCCAGAGGCATATCTAAACTGGCCAACGATATTCATTCAATTCCAGCGCCGCCTGTAGATGAAAACCCAGTAAAAGGCTCACTTCAAACTTCACTCCTATCCTCTGTTCAAACCGGCAAACCAGATAACAACGACTCTGATGGACCATCTCTAGTGGTCGCGCAAACCCAAAGCCTTGAAAACCAAACACTTCAAGCCAAAGAGATTAATCCTGACATGAACCAAGTGTTGGTGGTTGCCCAACCGATTAACCAGCAGTTGTTAATGAATCAATTGTCGGCCAGTAGTTTTCAATTAAGTGGTGTTACCAACAAAGATACTGCAATGGCACGCATTCAAAGCGGTGCGTTTGATTTGGTGATGCTCGATATAGAAATGGCAAAGCTTGATGGTTTTGAGTTTGTATTGGCCATTCGCAAGTTATATGCACTTAATGAATTGCCGATTATTTTGTTGGGCGACACCAACCAGACCTTGGTTATGGCGCAAGGATTTTCGTGTGGCGCCAATGATTTTATCGCGATACCTTGTGATGATCTTGAATTGTTAGCACGTTTACAGGCGCTGTTAGATGTGGGTAGGCTCACCGAAGCTTATACTCGTTTCGCTCCGGTGGAGTTTTTAAAGCATCTGCAACATGAATCTGTGTTGAATGTGCGCTTGGGTGACCAAACTCAGGCTGAAATGACTGTGATGTATTTGGATATTCGCGATTTTTCTGCAATTGCCGACAACATGACACCAAAGCAGAATTTCGATTTTCTTAATGAGTATCTCAGTTATGTGATCCCGTCTATTCATCGTAATAAAGGATTTATTTACAAGTTTTTGGGCGATACCGTAATGGCGTTGTTTCCTACCACGCCTGATGATGCGGTAATTGCCGCCATTGAAATCCTCAAGCAAATCTCTTTGTTTAATGAAAAGCGTGGATTAGAGCAAAAACAGGCAATTTCAATTGGTATTGGGCTCGATACCGGCGATGTTATGCTGGGCACCATAGGCGACGAACAACGCATGGATGGCACTGTGATATCTGATGCGGTTAAACTCGCCGCTCGGCTCGAAGGGTTAAGCAAACTTTATGGCGCCTCTTTATTGGTGAGTCAATTGTGTTTTGAAAAGCTCTCACCAGATAATGCTTTTAACCAACGGCCACTGGGTAAGCTCAAACTTCAAGACGAAAGTAAAACCCTCACTGTGCTTGAAATTTTTGATGGTGATGATTTTGATACTATCGACCTTAAGCAAGATTCGTTAGAGATATATGAACAAGCCATGTCTTTGTATTTTGAAAGAGACTTTGAAGAAGCCGCCTACTTATTTAAGCAAGTGCTTAAACGTAATCCAAAAGATCAAACTGCCGCCAAGTATCACCATCGTTCTGCCCAGTTCATGGTCGATGGAGTAGACTCGAATTGGGATGGTACCGAGAGGCGACAAGGGTAGGGGGAAATGGCTGTCCTCTCCACCAGCCTATTTTTTACCAGTCACCACCAGCCCGTTTTCTACCAGCAGGTGATGACTGGTAGAAGGCTTTGCTACTTGTTAACATCGTGTAAATAAACATGTTATTGCATACCGTGATTAAATGTTAACCATCGAATACCGCTAACGTAGTTGTAACATTTAAGTCACAACCTTCTTTATATGATTTTTTTGAATTTATTTTCGTTCTTATATCATTTACGCTTAAACCAAGTTTTCGTTTAAATAACTATCTTAAGTCATTGTTATTTATTGGTTATTAGTGATGTCTAGAGTTTTATATACAACTTGAGTATGCAAGGTACACAGAAGAAAACCTCAATTCGGCCCCATTTCATGACAATAAAAAGTAGCAATTGTTACTTAAATGTTATAAATTAGCCGCATCAAAAATATGAACCGCCTTTTAAAGAGGCTTCATTACAGTCCGGGAAGGATATGCTTGTTACAAGTCTCACTTAATAGAGTCGATAAGCGCCCGAAAATCTAACGATAATATAAGAGAGAATCATGAAAGTTCAAAACCTAACTAAAATATGCGCCGCAGTCGCATGTGCCTTAACCTTCTCAGCATCAGCCGCAACGATTTCAGACGTTAGCGCTAAAGTTGCTACTCAAACCAACAACATCAATCAAGTATTGGGTTTAGTTGGCACAGTTGAAGGTGCTAAAGAAGTCAAGTCAGTTGACATCCCAGAAACAGGTCTTACAGTTACCAAATACGTACAAACAGTACACGGCGTAGAAGTATTTGGCGGAACTTTCAATGCTCATAAATCAGCTATGGGTGTTATCAGCAACGTTAACGGTCAATTCGTTAACGGTTTATCAAATAATCCAGCATTGCGTTTTTCACGCATCAATAAAGCTCAAGCACTAGACATCGCGCTTGAAAGTGACCGTGACGGTCTTGGTCGTGACGACGTTCGCAACGCAATGGTTAACGAATACATCTACCCGTTAAACGGTGAGTATGTTCGTGCCTATGTAGTTTCTTATTTCTCTGATGCCAGCGGCGAGCCAAAGCGTGTTGAAAACATCATCAGCTCAGCTCGTGGTGAAGTACTTAACCGTCGCGATGTACTGACTCATGCAGCAGCTACAGGCCCAGGCGGAAACACTAAAACTGGTCAATACAACTATGGTACTGATTTCAGTGCTATGGACGTGACCACTAGCGGTTCAAACTCTGTTATGAACAGCGCCAACGTTAAAACAGTTGATATGAACCACGGTTCTACTAACACTGCCGCTTATTCTTTCTCTGGTACTAACAATACACATAAATCAATCAATGGTGCATATGCTCCTTTGAATGATGCACATTACTTCGGTAACGTTATCTTCAACATGTACAACGCTTATGTTGGTACTAACCCGTTGACTTTCCAGTTGACTATGAAAGTTCACTACAACAACAACTACGAAAATGCATTCTGGGATGGCTCAGCAATGACTTTCGGTGACGGTGCTACTACTTTCTATCCATTAGTAAGCCTTGACGTTTCTTCACACGAAGTAAGCCACGGTTTCACTGAACAAAACTCTGGTTTGGTTTACTCAAATATGTCTGGCGGCATGAACGAAGCTTTCTCTGACATGGCTGGTGAAGCTGCTGAGTACTTCATGAATGGCACTAACGATTGGATGGTTGGTGAGCAAATCTTTAAGGGTACTGGTGCACTTCGTTATATGGACGACCCTACAAAAGATAACAAGTCAATTGGCCACGCGAGCAACTACACAAGCTCAATGGACGTTCACCACAGCTCAGGTGTATTCAACAGAGCATTCTACTTGTTGGCTAACACTTCAGGTTGGAACACTCAATCAGCTTTCGCTGTAATGGCATTGGCTAACCAAACTTACTGGACTGCAAACAGCACATTTACTGCTGGCGCAAACGGCGTATGTAAAGCCGCTGGTGACAAAGGTTTGAGCAAAGCAGACGTTGGTGCAGCATTTGCAGCTGTTGGCGTAACAGCTAGCGATTGTGGAAGCACTACTCCTCCACCGACTGGCGGAAGCGACCTGACTAAAGGTGTTGCGGTATCTGTTTCTGGCGCAGCCAGCAGCGAAACTAACTACACTTATACTACGCCTTCTGACGTAGCGACTGCTTCATTCAACATGAGTGGCGGTTCAGGTGATGCTGACATGTATGTTAAGTTTGGTTCAGCACCTACAACGACTAGCTACGACTGTCGTCCGTACAAAAACGGCAACGTTGAAGCTTGTGATTTCTCATCAGCTCAAGCGGGTACTTACTATGTAATGGTTCGTGGTTACTCTGCATTCTCTGGTGCTTCACTAGTAGCAGACCACACTGTCGCGGCAACTGGTGGCGGCGCAAGCGGCTCGGTTCCTAACATTAGCGTTTCACGTCGCCAATGGCAGAACTGGACTATGGACGTTCCTGCTGGAATGACCGACATGACAGTAACAACGACTGGTGGAACAGGTGATGGTGACTTGTATACTAAGTTTGGTTCAGCACCAACTACAAGCTCATATGACTGTCGTCCATACAAAAATGGTAACGAAGAAACTTGTTCTTACAGCAACCCAGCCGCTGGTACATACCACATCGGCGTATACGGCTACTCAGCTGTATCTGGTATGACTTTGAACTGGTCTTACGAATAAAATCAATAAGTTGATTTAAATTAAAAAAACCCGGCGAATGCCGGGTTTTTTGATAGTGAAGCCATCAACTGATCTGTCCCCTGTTGCGTAGCCTCCAGACCACCGGCCTTTAACGAAGCCACTGTTAACCTTCATCACCCCCATTCACCCCAAACACTCCACAATACACCGCTCTAACACCGACAACTTAATCGGCTTAACCAAATATTTCTTAATCCCCATTTGTAGCGCTTCTTCGTCGGTCATCACATCAGAATAACCAGTAGAGAGGATCACCGGTATATCGGGGCGAATTTTAAATAAAGCCTTAATCAAATCTTTGCCTGTCATTTTTGGCATAGACTGATCGGTTAACACCAAATCAATTTGCTGTGGATTGGCTGTAAATACTTCAAGCGCCTCTACTCCGTTTTTCGCCACTGTGACTTTATAGCCATGTTTTTGTAAGTATTGTTGATAGAGGTTAATTAAAGTTTCCTCATCTTCAACCAACAAAATGTGCTTGTTTTGCCCTGAGTTATTTTTTTCTTGTGCTGGGTGTTTCAGCGATGTGACGTGAGCTTGTGTCTGCACCGTTGGGAAGTAAAGCGCAAATGTGGTGCCTTTAGACAACTGGCTTTTGACGATAATTTTACCATTATGTCGCTCTACAATACCGTGCACCACCGATAAACCCAGTCCGGTGCCTTTGCCGACTTCTTTGGTGGTAAAAAACGGATCGAACATACGTTCAAGGTGCTCAGGTGCGATGCCCTTGCCGTTGTCTATGACTGTTAGGCGCACATATTCGCCAGCTTGCAATCCTAGGTTTTCTGACGGGTTTTCGAGTCGCAAGACCTTCACTATCACCCGAATGGTGCCCGCGTCAGGTTCTATGCTGTGCACGGCATTGTTGTACAGGTTAAGCATTATCTGCTCAATTTGGCTGCTGTTGGTCAAAATTAAAGGGCATTGTGCTGGCAGTTGTTGTTCGATGATGATGTTTTTCGGCAATGTGGCTCTGATTGTGCTCAATGAATCTCGTATGCATTGAGACAGGTCCATTGCGTTTAGCTCTGTGCTTTGCATGCGGCTAAAGGTCAAAATCTGTTTGACCAGATTGGCGGCCCGCACGGCAGATTTTTCGATGTTAGACAGGTAATTACGTGCGGGGTTGTCTTGGTCTAGCGTCATCTGGGCGATTTCGGTATTGCCCAATATGGCTGCCAATATGTTGTTAAAATCATGAGCGATGCCGCCTGCCAAAGTACCTAGTGCTTCGAGTTTAGCGCTTTGTCCAAGCTGTTCTTGGGTGTTTTTCAACTCTGATATATCTAACATTACTGACACTATCGCACTAGCACCTTCGTCTGGCCTTCTGATGGGAATGTGCCATTCAATCAAAAATAGCGGTTCTTTCGATTGCCCGGGTAATGTTTGAGTGAATTCTTGATGAACGATAGGCAGTCCGGTTTTTAATACTTTGTGTAATTGGTTAATAAACCGGGTTTGTGACTTGGATAATATCTGTGACAGTGGTTTGTCTAAATAATCATCTCGGGTCATATCACTTAGCGTTGCCATGGTCGGATTTACTCTAACACAACGCAAATCTGGCCCTTCAAGTATCGACACGCCGATGGGCAAGTTTAACAATACGGTGTCTAAGTATTCTGTCATTTTATTGGCTTGATTTTCGGCCTTGTTGCGCTCATCTATTTGACGTTGCAACTTAAGGTTAGATTGGCAAATGTTTTGGTTAAAGTTAATTTTTTGCCACAACAGTATGCCGAGCAAAGCGGTAAAACCTAAACCTGTGGTGATGATTGCCAATTGCTCGATTATTAAGTCTTCATGCTGGTATTGCGCCGTTGGTGAAAAATACACTTGCCATTGTCGGTCGGCTATCGAGAGGTTAATTGTGCTGTGTAAACCACTCTCAAGCTGTGTTTTGTTTAAAAGGGGTTGGGTTGTGCCTTGTTGCTTGTCGGCCGGATGGAAATATAATAACGAATGTTCTTTGTCGTCAGTGATGTCATAAAGATAAACATCCACGCCAAAAAACGGTAATTCTCTGACGGAATGTTCAAAGAAACGGCCTATTTTGATCACCTCAACGACCAACCCTTTACGTTTTTCTAATCTTGAAGCAGGACTTGGGACTATCCCTTTTTCGTACAGGGGTAAAAGTAACAATACACTCAGTTCGTCTGCGGATTCTTGAACCAGTTTAATGCCAGCCGATACTGTTAACGCTGCGCTAGAAAACGCTTTATTGATGGCTTGTGAGCGGGCTTGTTGGGTGTTAATGGTATAGCCCAGAGCCAATTCATTGCCTTGCATTGGTTCGATATAATAAGCCACAACATACTCTGGCAATGGTTCGGTTTTGACCATTTGTCCGGCGGAATTTTTTCGGGTAAAGGTAAACTCGTTGAATCCTTCGGCTTGTGCTTTATTTTCGAAATATGGGCGTTGCTCGTCTGATATTAATGGGGTCCAGGCGAAGGCATGAATGTCGGGATAGCGGGCGAGAGCTTTTTTAGTGAATTCGGCAAACTCTGCTCTTGTTACCTCAGACGAATAGTTAAAAAAATCGCCGGTAAACTTGAGCGCATTGATATTACGGTCAAGGCCGTTTTGCAGTAAATTGGCATATTGAGCGCCAACTAAGTCAAACTCTGTTCTTTTATAGGATTGATGCGAGGTATACATTAAGGTGCTGACAATAATGGTCAGCAAAATGCCGATAGATACGATAAATATTAATGGCCGAAACTCGGCGTTTTTTAACGATGAAAACGCTTGTGTGGTTGCCGAACTGGCGAGCTGTTGTGTCATGATACCTTGCTTGAATAATCAAGAGCCAGTATGGCTGCTTGTGCCCAAGTATTGCCTAAGATACCTTTTTTCGCCAGTGTCAAAAAAAACCTTAATTTAGGTATTTGGTTTTTTAGATTTACCAATGTGCCAAGCCGCCGCTACTCCGGCAATGAAACCAAAGATGTGCCCTTCAAAACTGATGTGCGAGCGAAAATCAAGCAGGCTAAAGACGATACCGCCATAAAATATTACCGCGACGACGCTAATCAAAATACTGCGTATCGAACGGGTAAAAAGACCGTGACTGATGAGAAAACCAAAATAACCCATAATTAAACCTGATGCGCCGGCATGGGCTGCATCTCGTGCAAATAGCCATACCAACAGGCCACCACCAAATGTCACAACCAAACTAACGAACAGCAGTTGCTTACTCTGATGCACTAAAAAACCAAGGACTAAAAATGGGATGGTATTACCAATAAGGTGTGGCAAGCTCCAATGCAAAAAGGGTGAGAGTACAATGCCGATAAGGCCGCTAAGTTCTCTGGGAACAATGCCGAAATGCGAAAACTGGTGATTAAAAAGTGTGTTAATTATTTCAATCAACCACATAAGTGCCGCGCTGCTGAGCAGTATTTTTGTGCCTGATGTCATCTCTTTCATGGTGTTTTTTCGCTATTTCTTACAACTTTAAGGCCAGTTTAACCTTTTTATAAATAAGGGTTAAGTTTATAATCTTTACAAAATGATACAGCCTCCCCCCAAGAGTTATCTATTTTATGTCGAACGAAGTGATTACCGCAAATGCCCCAATGAACCCATTGCCGCCCGGCGCTGAGCAAAATAATTTGGGACCCATTAAAAGAGACGATGCAGATAAATTGTGTGAGAACTGCGGTTTTGTTCTGGATGGACCTTTTTGTGGACGTTGTGGTCAGCCCGAAATGTCGGTGATCCGCTTTTTCGGTTCGGTGGTTATGCACATTCTCGATGATATTTTTGGTTTTGATTCTCGCGCAGGGCGCACCATAGTGCCGTTAATATTCAGGCCCGGGTTTTTAACCAATGAATATTTTCGTGGCCGGCGAGTACATTACGTACCACCCATTAGGTTGTATTTCTTTGTTAGCATCGTATTCTTTTTGTTTTTGGGCTTTTTTACCGATGATTCGGTTAAAGATTTAAAGCATTTTCAGCAAAGCAATATCGAGTCTATCAGTGTTATTAGTAAAGATATTGATTCACTGAAAGCGAAAATGGCGGCCAAAGATTATGTCGTAGTTGCCGAAGATCAAGCAAAACTCGATAAATTAGTGCTCGATAGAGAAAACACACGCACAGAGTTAAAAGAGAGCATTAAGGAGATTCAGGACGAGATTGATGACATTGTAGAAAAAGAATCTCAGCCGGGTTACGAACCAGAACCTGGGGAGGTGATTCAAAAGCAGGCGTTAATTTCAGCGGTTTCTATGATTGAAATGAACCTCGATGAAGACCCAAGATTGGCTGCGATTCATAAAGTGGAGCGAAAACTAGAGCGTCTAGAGCATAAACAAAGCCTACCAAAATATGAACCATCTGAAAAAGATGAGGAGCGCAAGCAGGCCCTAGAACTTAAAAAAGCGCAGTTACTTAGCGGTGAGCTGGCGGTTGACGCAGCAGATGAGTCGTCATCGAGCAGTGATAAATCCAATTTTTCATGGAATCTCAGCCCTCAATTTGAGTTTCTGTCGGATGAAACCAATAAGAAGTTGAAAGTTTTTTTTGATGAGCTTGAAGCCAAAGCCAAAGTGGCTTTTTTGCAAGATGCCGGACCGCTAGTTAAACAAATGCTGGGTTTGTTACCGCAAATGATGTTCTTTTTGTTACCGCTGTTTGCACTGCTGCTTAAGGTATTTTTCATTTTTTCAAAGCGTTTTTACATGGAACACTTAACAGTGGCGCTGCACAGTCATGCCTTTATGTTTGTGGTGCTGATGATGATGGCTATGTTGTCGACTTTGTATGAGAACATTTATCAAACGTACCCTGATGCGGGTGACATGGTTGAAAATATTGTTGTCGGTTTGAGCATATGGGTGCCCATCTATTTGTTCATCATGCAAAAACGCGTGTATAAGCAAGGTTACTTTTTCACATTCGTTAAATTCGGCATGATTGGTTTTACTTATATTATGTTGCTGAGTTTCACCGCTATGGTGGCGTTTTTTTGGGGTTTGGCGCAATTGTGATTGTCTCGTCTTTGTATCGATGAAGGTTCTTTGGTGGCGTAGGGGCAATCCCCTACGTTGCCCTTGTATAGGCGGGTTTATGCCGTATCTGATTACAGTGCTTCGGGTTTTCTCGTCCCAACTCTCACCCAGCGAAATAAATACATAATCACCAGCTTGGTGATACCACTGACCACAGCCAATAACATCAGAGGCCAACTGTCACTTAATGGCATGGTTAGCGCAAAGGCGATTGTCGACAAATCCATTAATAAAATAAACTGACTCATTCGAATAGACACCGCACCGGTTTGACGGTTTTGGATGATGAGTTTGATTTGATGAAAGTAACCCTGTGCCAAAAACGCCGTGATGGTGACGATTAATACGCTCGAAATGGTTTTGCCAGAATCATCGAATTGTTGGTTAAATATCAATCCAATTAGACCGGCAATTAAACACACAATCGACATGCTAAACATCACCCGAGTAGAACGGGTTTTGCGGTCACGTAATATCTCAAATAATATCCACATCACCAGCAATGAGGCTATCAGCCGGGGCCAGACGATAAAATGGTTAAATGGGGTGATGGAATAACCGTAAACAAAAAATGAAAAATAGGCGAGAAAACTGACACTGAATTGATTGAGTGATAACAGTTCGGTAGGCCGACCTATTTCTGGGTTTAATTGGCCGTTTTTTTTGCGCTGCCAAACCAGTTTTAACTGGGCGAAAACACCGAGTAAACTGACAAAAATCATGATGGTATTGATTGAACCTGCGAGCTGATACATAACTTCCTCCGTTGTGATTGTCGACAATTTATCATTTAATTATGAGTTAATCCATTTAAAGTTAAATAATATTGATTATTGTCGACAATCTGTTTGTTCAATTATGGGGTTTTATAGATGCGACTTACCTGTGCATTGCCCCGGGATTAGCACCGGGCATTTGCGACAACCACTAGACTTTGTCATACTCCAAGGAATCTAATTTCTCAAATTTGCTGAATATGAACAAATATTTTATCGGTTGTCTTATGTTGGCCTCGTGCCTGTCTTGGTCTTCGCTTGGTGCAACGGTCTCGGGTCAAATCGAAGTGATGAAAAAGGGCGGACGCAAGGCGTTTGATAGTGCGCAGTATGCCGTAGTTTACCTTAGTGGTATTGATACTGTGCTTGCCACCGAGGCGAAAAGTAACGCGATTAAAATCAACCAAAAAGAGAAACGGTTTTTCCCTCGCCTCATGCCGATTGTTAAGGGGCAGGTGGTACACTTTTTTAATCAAGATGAATTAGATCACAACGTGTTCAGCACCGAAAAGAAAAAAAGCTTTGATTTGGGCCGTTATCCCAAAGGTGATTTTCGCGAAGTGCAATACACC
Organism: uncultured Alteromonadaceae bacterium; assembly: GCA_938085045.1. Lineage (GTDB taxonomy): Bacteria > Pseudomonadota > Gammaproteobacteria > Enterobacterales > Alteromonadaceae > JABSOG01. The sequence goes on along the minus strand of CALKGI010000005.1, from coordinate 27,571 downwards.
GATACCGGCATGTATAAGGTTTACTGCAATATCCACCAAAAAATGATCCTCGACATTGTGGTACTCGATAACCACTATTTTGCCGTGACCGATGAAAAGGGCAGTTTTACCATAGACAATGTACCGCCGGGCCAGTACAACTTAAATGTTTGGCATATCTACGGCGGCGTCAGTACTAAAACCATAACGGTTGGTGAAAATGGGTTACAATTGCCGCTGGCACAGGTGGTTAGCACCAAGATTGTGCGCGAAGTGCAAAAACATAAAAACAAACATGGTAAAAAGTATAAAAAGAAAGGGCGGTACCGTCGCTAGTATTTTCTTTGGGTCACTCTGAGGTATTGCTGGTGTAATTATGAAGTATTATATTCCATTTCGTTACAAACTGACGGTGATCATTGCGTTGATCATTGTCGCCTTGTTGTTCGCCATTTTTACCGTGGTACAAAATGACATTGAAGACAGGTTTAGAATTCAAATCGAAAAGCGATTAATTCAAGCCAAAGGAAACGTAAGCCAGCGCATGGATGACCGCTATTATCTGCTCGACAATGATGCCACTGCTCTTGTTAACGACAAACTCATTCGCGATATCATCAACGACCAAACCATCAGCACCCTGACCCGTAACGACATCGTCAGAAACGAAGTTTTACCTAAGTTCGCCAACCTTAATGTACTGGCTGTCACTAACACTGAGGGTGAATTGTTGGCCCACCAAAAAGATGAAACCGCGACGGTTGAAGCTTTTATTGCCAGCGAATGGTTTGATTATTCGATGGAAGGCGAACCTGTCGCCGGGTTTATTTTGCAAGATGAAGTGTTCTATCAAGGCATTGCTATGCCAATTTTTCAAACCGAAGAAATGATTGGCATCGTCATCGCGGGCAGAGTATTAACCAAGCAAGACATCGACCGAATCAAAAGCATCAGCGACATTGATATCGCAGTGCTTGATGCTAATAAACGCATTATTGCCACCGAGTTTTCTGGTCTTTCTAGTCAACAACATTTGATGAGTGCTTTTGATTTATGGTTGGCCAATGAGCAAGCACTGGACGCAATCGGCGACAAGACACTAGAGGTTAAGCTGGGTGATGAGCGCTTTTTGTTGCAACTGGTTGTGGATGAAACCGTGTTTGTGCCGCCCTACATTATTGCCCGCTCGCTTGATGAAGAATTGGTGTTTGTGCGTAATATCCGCGAGAGCATGCAAGCTTTGGGTGGTATCGGTATTGGCATTGCCATTTTGATTGCTTTTGGTTTTGCCGTTGGCGTATCTACTCCGATTAAACGTCTGTCGGTTGCTACAACCCAAGTCGCCAGAGAAAACTTTAGTCACCGGGTCAAAATCAGCTCTCGAGATGAGTTCTCGCTGCTTGGTGATTCGTTTAATCAGATGATTGTTGATTTGGGCGAAAAGCAAAAAATTCGCTCGGCTTTTGACAAATCGGTGTCTAAAGAAGTTGCCGACCATATGTTAAAACAAGGTGTTGAACTGGGCGGCACAACTCAGTATGCCACCATGTTATTTGCCGATATTAGAGGTTTTACTTCTTTGTCAGAGCAGCTCGACGAAAAGTCGTTGATCAACCTGCTTAACGAGTATTTTTCACAGGTCAATCTTTGCATCATCAAAGAAAAAGGGGTTATCGACAAGTTTATCGGCGATGCGGTAATGGCATTGTTTGGCACGCCTATACCTTGTGAACACTCGGCTTATCATGGTTTGGTGGCGGCGAAAAACATGCTGGATACATTGATCCCTTTCAACAAACAGACTCGTTCAGCTTATGGTTGCGAACTTCACATTGGGGTGGGGTTAAATACCGGCAACGTGGTGGCGGGCATGGTGGGCTCTGATGACCGGCTCAATTACACGGTGCTTGGCGATCAGGTGAATATTGCTTCACGTATTGAAGGGTTATGCAAAAATTATGGCGTGACGCTGATTTTAAGTGAGTCGACGGTTAATGATATTCTTCAATGTCAAGATAAGTGGCATCAGCCAGTGCGTTTTCGACTGCTCGATTGTGTGCAGGTTAAAGGCAAAACCGAAGGCTTGAAAATATTTCAGCCCCATTTTAGTGCAGACGAACAAGAGTTGGCTTATATCGATAAATATGAACAGGCATTGGTTGGCGTGTTTGAGCAGCGATTAATTCAAGCGTTAGAGTTGCTTGAAACGCTGGTGAGCCAATGGCCTGATGATGGACCTACCAATAAACTGCATCAGGCGTGCAAAGGTTATTTGCAGGACCTGTCGAATTATGAGCATGATTATCAGCACGGCGTAAGAATACTGACCGAGAAATAAAAATGAGTTTGGCACGGTCAAATCATTTAGTTGTAATCGATAGCGGTTATAATAGCGGCAACATCCGGTAACAGTCTGTTATCATTTAATTATTAAAATTGTGTTAACTTAACCTCTCGCAAATCGATGGAGTTGTATCTATGAAATTAAAATCCTTTGTTTTGGCCAGTTGCTTGGGTTTGGCTAGTTTTTCTTCAGTTGCCGGTATGGCATTTGATAACAGCCAGCGTACAGCGCAAGATATTAAACGAGATGCCACCGCTAAGCCGCAACAACTTATCGAGTTTGCTGGTATTAAAAAAGGCATGAAAGTCGCCGATATATTTGGTGGTGGTGGATATTACAGTGAACTGTTGTCGCAGGTTGTCGGCGAAAATGGCAAAGTTTATTTACACAATAATCGGGCCTATCTAAAGTTTGTTGGTGATGAATTGATTGCCAGAGTGAAAGGTGATCGTTTGAGCAACGTGGTGGATTACAAACGCGAGGCAGACAGTCTTGAATTTGCAGATGGCAGCCTTGATGCGGTTTTTTTCGTTTTGGGTTATCACGACTTATACCATACATCTAATGTTTGGAATATTGACGCCAAAGGTTTCATCAAACAACTGAAAAACGCGCTCAAACCCGGTGGAAGATTGTTGGTGATTGACCATTCAGCCCCACTTGGCACTGACACCAAGCACTCGCAAAAACTCCACCGCATTGATGAAGGTTACGTTAAAAATGAGCTAGTCAATAGTGGTTTTGCTTTTGTCAAAGCTGGCGATATGCTGCGCAATGCTAAAGATAGCCGCAAAATATCTCCCTTCAGGCCAGAAATACGACGTAAGACTGACCGTTTTGTGATGCTCTTTAAGAAATAGCCACAGATTTTGATGAAGAACTAACCCAATCTTCTTGTAGTAGACCGGCGAGCAAGGCATCACTGTATTGTTCGCCAATTTTATAATGTTTGCGTTGTAAGCCTTCTTTTTCCATTCCCAGTTTTTGCATTAGCTTAAAAGAGGCTGTGTTGCGTGGGTCGCATATTGCCATGATTTTATGTACTTTTAATGTGCCGAACAAAAACTCAACGAGTGCTTCAACCGCTTCAAAGGCGTATCCCTGGCCTTGGTATTGACGATTAAATCGATAGCCAATTTCAATAATGGCAAAATCTAACACTTCAAAGCGAAAGGAAACGGTACCCAGAGATTGTTGGTCAGCCGTTCTGGTTACGCACAAACCTAGCCATTCTCGCTCGTTGCCTTGCCAAGGTTTAAGCATACCTTCAAAACTTTGTACGGCTTGTTCATTTGATAACGGTTCACGAATATAACGCACCACTTCGGGGTCTTGTTGCTGCTTGAGTTCGCATTGTAAGTCAGTCGCTTGAAATAAACGTAACGTCAGTCGTTCAGTGGTTAGGGTTAATGACTTTGACAGGGTGATGATATCTTCGATTGGTAACATTGCAGGACGTCCTTTGGTGCGTATTGGCACCAACAATAACCATTAAATTGGTTTAGATCAATGGTTTATGGCGAGGAAGATTAGTTAGAAGCCGGTGCTGGCTTCAGACGACACGTTTGTGACTGGCGGTTCGTTGATTCCATATTTGGGTTTTTTGTGGTGCTGCGTTTTGACTATTGGCAGCGACTGTAATAAAGTGTGGTCAGACCACCTTGGCATCACCTAGTAGAAATAAGGAGCAATCGCTCGATGAGTTTGATGTTTAAAAAGTCTTGGGTACTTAAATGGGGTTTAAACCTGTGGCCACCGATTTTGTTTGCTGGCATTCGAGTGGTGGAATTGTCTGAGGATTATCGTTATGCACGGGTTGAACTGCGCATGCGACCGTGGAATAAAAACGCTGTTGGTGCGCACTTTGGTGGTTCGCTTTTTGCTATGACCGACCCGATGTATATGCTGATGTTGATGGCCAATTTTCATGGCGATTATTATGTTTGGGATAAGTTAGCTGATATCGATTATGTCAAACCCGGTTTTGGCACGCTTTACGCTGAATTCAACCTCACCGAAGGTTTGCTTGAACAAATTAGACAAAACACCAGTGATGGCAGTAAGTATTTGCCTGTATTGCCAGTGCTGGTGAAAGACCGCGATGGCGAGGTGGTAGCCAAGCTTAACCGAACCCTTTATCTACGTAAGAAAAAGCCAAAAAGTCCGAAAAAATAGATTACAATCTTTGCATGTCTATCCACATGCAATAAGGCCCATCGATGAAATGGCTGCGGTTCGTTTTTAATTTATTGGCTCTTCACCTGTTAGTCGCCTGCGGCGGCGGTGTTGACGTTGCACCGCCCGAAGACAGCGGCAATGGTGGAATTGAGATAGGTCAGGTGATTGTGGCAAGCCAAGGGGGCGAGGTGCAATCGGCGTCAGGTGCTGCTGTTCTTAACATTCCTGCCAATGCATTGCCAGCCGACACCAGGGTAACACTTACCGTACAACCCATTTCTGGCCAGCCAAATCAGCAAAATCTGGGTTCTCAGGTTTATGATATTGGTCCTAGTAATGTCGATTTTCTGTCGCCAGTAACCCTTACTCTTACGCTTCATACCGCCGTGCCTGCCGGTCAGTTGGCTTTTATTGGCTTGCTAGAAGGCGATAGTTGGCAGTTATTGCCTCAATCTGTTGCCAATGACACCTCGGTTTGGGCCCAGCTCAATCATTTTTCACAATATGCCATTGTTTTTGCACAAGGCAGCTTAATTGTTGCCGAGCAGGGCGGGGTAGTGCAAACACAATCTGGCAATGCGGCGTTAACAATACCTGCCAATGCACTGGCGCAAGATACTCGTATGACTGTTGAGGTGGTTGAGGCGCCCGTAGCATCAGACGATGACGGTGATGATGCCATTGTGATTTCTTCGGCCTATCGTTTTTCGCCAGATATTGACCTTTTAGCCCCAGCGACAGTGAGTTTGCGTATAGAGCAGCCAGTGCCTGAGGGTCAACGCGCAATGCTAGCCAAATTCGACGACGATGAATGGGAAATTTTGTATCAGTCAGTCACCAATGGCGACATTGTGTCAGTCAGTGTTGATGAATTAGAAACTTGGGCTTTAGTTTTAACAGACATTGATCAACCCGTAACAATAACGGCAATAGGTCCGGTGTGTGACCCGTTGTTGAGCGAACAAACCATTTCTTTTGTTCATGTCGCCGATTTGCACGCTAACTATCATCGCGATAATCGCTTTGCGAAAATCAAGGCTTATCATCATTCAGTGCTAGCTGCCAACCCCTATACTTTGTTTACCGATGGCGGTGATGATTACGAAAAAGGTTCGATTGCAGAGCCGTTATCTGGCGGGGTGGCCACCATGGCGGCAATCCATGCAATGCAATTCGATGCCAGAGTTATAGGTAATCATGATTTCGCTTGGGGTGAGTCGCAGTTATTGTCATTCGCCCAAGACCCACATGGCAAAGTGTTGTTGAGTAACACTGAATATATCGGTAACGCAGTCGAAGGTTTTGGTGCGGTTGCCTACACCGAATTTCAGCTCGGATGTGTTCGGGTGGGCATGTTTGGCATGGTCACCGAACCATGGAATGAATTCGATGAGCAATACGAGGGCGATTTTTTGCCATCGTTCAAAATGGATTGGGATTTGGATGACATTGCGCAATTGATGGTGCAAAAACACCGCCACAATGTCGATGTGATGGTGATGCTCAGCCACTTGGGCATTGGTGCCGACAATGAGATTGCCGAAGATGTTGATGGTATTGATGTTGTATTGGGCGGACATACGCATGGGGGCGCCAGTATTGGCACTGATTCAAACAATACCATAGTCATTCAACCAGATTTTAGCGCTGATGGCGTCACGCAATTAGATATTCAATACAATTTGCAAACTGCGAGTATTGCAGGACACACATATAAAGAACAACTTGTTAGTGAATTGACTGCCATCGATAGTGAAGTCGACACTGCTATTAACAACATTCTTGCCCAATACGCACCGAATGCCGACACGCCTATTGCAGTGGTCGAAAACACGATTACCCGCGAACAAGTGCCACTCATCGCTGGGCTTGCCGGTATGTATGCCCATCAGGCTGATGCGGCCTTGTTAGACCCTGAGGTTGTATGGACACCGGGACAATGGAGCGTTGGCGATGTTTCGGCGCAGCAATTAAACAACGCTTATAGGATTGAAAGGCAGCTTTCAGATACACCGGGTACTAATGCCATGTATGTAGCAGATGTCAGCGGCGATACATTAATTAAAATGAAACAGCTGCAACCATTGTGGTCTTATCAAGGTCCGGTAGCGCCGAACAATACACAAGATTATAAAGTGTTATTACACAAAGCTGCGGCGCTTAATCCTTTGATTAAATTTGGCGAAGGGGTCGATTACAAAGCGGTGGCTTTTGGTTCTGAATCGTATTGGGCGCTAGAACAATATGGTCGCAACAGAACCAGTGACTGTAAATATTTTGATTCAGAAACCGCGTTGCAATCGTGTCAACGTGAGCAAATGCGCAGCGTTTGGACTTTTTCTGATAGCGCTAACCCGTTTAAAACAGACAAAGGACCGGGTGCGTTGAGTTATCGTGATCCGGGTCAAACGGGCTGGGGTGAACAAAATACCGTTTTTGGCATGACCACGGAGTTAGGTTTGCCCGACTTACCTGATGGACCTACCCATGTCATGGGGTTTTCTAAAACCACGACTGAACAGGGCTACACTGTTACGCACAATGTACCTGCTAATGGTGACTTTGAAAGTGAAAATCTGGTGTCTGATTACACCCTTGTCATGGATATTCTTTGGCCTGTCGCAAGTGATGGTCAATGGCGGTCAATGTTGCAAACCACGCTCGACAATTCGGATGAAGGCGAGTGGTTCACCGAAAATCAACCTTCGGGTGGAATTGGCTTGGGTAAGGGCTATTTTGGCGCGTTGGCACCCAATAGTTGGCATCGAATTGCCATGGTTATGTATGCAGCGCCCGAATTGGCAGGGCAGTACAAAATGTTTATTGACGGTCAATTGGTCGGTAGTGGCACACAAACTGATAAACGTTGGGCGTTGCAGAGTGCTTTTCATTTATTCACTGATAACAACAATGAAACGCAAGCCGGATTTGTCAGTGCCATTTTATTTGCTGGCTGGCCGATGACAGTGACCGAAATTGCCATTCTTGGCGGCGCTTCCTCGATGCTCAATCTTAACATTGCAAGATAAACAGGACCGAGTAGATGAAAATAGAAAACCAAGCTGATATCATGATTCTATTGAGCTTTATCACATTGAAATTTCGGTTTTATTCATGAAAAAATTAAGAGTCGGCATCGCGACCCTCATTGTTACTTGCAGTATGGTCGCCACGTCTTCTGTGTCTGCTAATGACCCTTACAGCGCTATTATTGCCGATCAAGAAAATGGTCGTTATAAGCAGGCTTTATCACAAATATCGACTTTGTTGGCCAATAACGCCAATGACGCTCAAGCCTTGCTGTTAAAGGGCAATGTTAGCAAGTTGATGGGTAATACCACTGAAGCGGCCAGTATCTTCAAGCAATTGATTAATCAATATCCCGCGATGCCCGAGGCCTATAATAACCTTGCGGTTTTATACGCCGACAAAGGTCAAACGGCCCTTGCTATCGAAACCCTACAACAGGTGTTTTCAACTAGCGACAGTTACGCCACGGCGTATAAAAACCTGCGTGAACTGTACAATCAAATGGCTTCGTCAGCTTATCGTGAAGCGCTCGACATTGATAAAAAAACCAAACAAAAAACTGGCCAGTATGCATTGCTGAGTAAAACATTGTATGGTGCGTCTGTTACGCAAGCCCCAGATGCTGTCGGTATTCTTAATGATAACAGCACTGCTAATGCTTCTGATGTTGCAACACCAAGCACTGGCCAATCAACGACTAAGCCAACAGTGGTTACTCAAACGAAAGCTGTGGATATCAACGAACAAATTACAGGTATGGTTCAGGCGTGGTCTCAGGCTTGGTCACAGCGCAGCGTTAAAGATTATTTCAGTTTTTATCATCAAAACTTCATCCCACCGAGCAAAATGTCGCGCAAACGATGGGAAGCCTACCGAGGTAAGCGCATCCAAAGGCCTAAGTTTATCGAAATCGATGTCATTGGTATCACGGTCAAGCAATTATCACCAAAATCAGCAACGGCGATATTTGAACAGCATTATCGTTCTGATACGTTTAAAGATACTGTGGTGAAAAAGCTTAGCTTGCGCAAAGAGCAAGGTAAGTGGTTGATCATTCAAGAAGTGACGCTTTAATCTTTGACTGTAGGTTTTACCCGTCCAGTCAGTAAATCGGCCATTTTTTTACTCACCTGCCTGTTAGGAATTTTGCTGTCGGGCATATGTATTCGAACTGAATAAAGACGGTTGTTGTGAATTTCAAGCGAAAAGGGCAATGGACTGTAATCCCATAAATAAGCCTCGTTTTTGCCATATTGGCGGCGAGCTTTGGGATGTCCGAGCGTTTCAATGACCTTGTCATATTTGTCGCCTAACTGTAATCCCGAAAACAATAGCGCCTGCGGCGAACGATTGCCGGTCAGCTGTACAGCTATGATGCGGTTGTCTTTGTGGCTAATCACCCAATAGGCCGTACTGTACTGGTAAATTCTTAATGGATATACGGCATCAATGCTGCGGTCTTTTCTGGGCAGTGAGTGCCATGGGCTGCCTAGTTGTTCTTTTAACTTGTCAAAATCACCGCCGATGGTGATATCGCCAATACTCAAGCAATGAATACTTTGTGCATCTTCACAGTCGATGAGCTTATCAGCGCCCGATTTGATTTGGCCTGACTTAAAAAACTTCGGTGGCAAAGGTTTGTCTTCTATAGCGGTGGTTTGTGCCATTGCGAGGCAGGGCACCAAAACAGTGATGATTAAACAGAGTGATTTGATTTGCATTGGCCGGGTTATTTTTACCTTGTTAAGTGCTCAGATACTAGCAAACTGGTGGCATATTTACCATGGCTATAGATTGTCAGTTTACCCAAAATCTGAGTTTTGTCAGGGCCTTAATAATCTAATATTTTGTTCTGTTGCAATGACCCAACGCCCATCGTGCTGAGTCCATTCTAACTGTTTGAGTGTTTTGTCTTGGTAATTAGGTGAGGCGTATGACAACCAAAATTGGCTGAATATGCGCTGGTCACTGGTGTTCATAATTTGAATGTCATCAACATTGAGGGTGATCCAAAGTGGCCGAATAATACGTATCATCCGTTGTTTACGCCATTGTTTATGGCTTGTTTTGTCATCTGGGGTAAATTGTGTGGCGTAAGCTGAGAAAAAACCATCAACATCTTGCGCTTGCCATGCGGTTGTCCACTGCGTTATGGCCTGCATGACGGCCTGCTCTATTTGTGCCTTGGTTGGCGGCGGGGGAGTTGTTAATTGCTCTTCTTGAGGTTCTTCTTGGGCTTTCACTATTTGTTGTGGCTTTATCTTTTCTGTAACTTCTGCCTCAATTTCAGGCTCTAAAGCCTCTTCTTGAGCAGGGGTGGTTATTAATGCTGTGTGTTCTTCGGTTGTTTGCAAGGTTATAGGTTTTTGCTGCTCTGGTGTGTGAATTTGTGTTTGTACAGGCACTTGAATGGGCGCGTTAATTGCCACTTTTTCAGCGTTTGCTTTTGCGGTGAGTACTTTTGCAGTGTCTACTTTTGCGGTGTGTACTTTGTCAGTGAGTACTGTCGGTTCAGCATTTAGAGGTTCGGAATAGACATACAAATACAAGCCAATAGTTGCTGCGGCCAAAATACCTATGGGCAAAATTGACTGTGATAATCGGTGACGATTCAACAGGCGGCGAAATTGAACGTTGTCGGCAATGGCTCGGCCAAACTGGCTTTTACTTAGTTCACCTGTGCCGCTCTGGTTTGCACTGCTTTGTTGCCCTAGCATTTGCGCCATGCTAACCGCAATACCGGGTTTGCCTTGGCTTAGCTTGTACATCAACGACAGTGCGGCAGGTGCCAAATGCACTGAATAACAATCGTTTACCAATTGGTGCAATTGGGCTTTGGTGAGTGGTAATAATTCAAGGCGATGGCTGACCCGTTGCAAAAGCCCACCATATTGCGGTTGGCCCATCACTTTGAACATTTGCGGTTGTGCGCACAGTAACACCTGAATGAGTTGGCAGGTTTGCGTTTGCAAATTACTGATGAGCCGAACGGCGGTGCTGACTTCAACATTGAGCAGATGGGCATTGTCGATGACTAAAACTGCTTTATGGCCTTGCTGAGACAGCTCTACCAACCATCGTTCTAGCGCCGTCATAAAAGAATATTGGTCGAGTTGAGGTTGCCGAGATTTAAATGCTTGTTGTAAATCTTTGATTGTCGAAGGCGGATCGGCCAAATAAATGACAAAATCACCATTGGCTTGCGCAATGGCCTGAAATTCGTGGCATAGCGCACTTTTGCCCACCCCGGCCTCGCCTGTTAGGGTGATTAACGCTTCGTTTGTCGACAGCGCACTTTTGAGTTGATTAAGCTGCGTATCAAAAGGGTCGCCAGCCCAATAATTAAGATCAGCCATCGGTATTAACGTAAAATTGGGCGAGTAACTGTTGGCCTTGTTCGGCCTTGATGCGATAGACCTTACCTGCTCCGTCAACCGAAAAGCGTTTGATCAACTGATTTTTAGTGATCAGGTAACCCCTATCTTCGCCGTCGTTGAGATGGCGATTGCCGACAAAGCCAATGAAGTTAATTTGTGATGGACGTCGTTGGTGCTGATTATCTTGGTAGCCAATGAGTTTTAGGGTGTCGGTATCGTTGATTGATAGGGTTTCGCCGGGTTTGATGGTTTTAGCCAGACCGTTAAGTTCGACCACTAAATGGGCGACATCGAGCTGAACGGGGGTTTTTACGCTGGTTTGAGCCATGCCTTGTGATGGGCTTTGGGCGTTGTCTTGCACCGCTGTTTGTACGATAACGCGTCCGGCCAAATATTGATCTTTTAACACCCTAATAGCTGTGGGCTGGGTCACGCTGAACGTTTTACCTATATCATTAAGGCTACTGTTTTGCTCTAAATCGACCATTACACCGCGCTCGTAATTGGTCAATGCTTCGTCAATACGCAGGGTGTCGCCTGCTTCAACGAGAATAACCTCACCATCTTTGTAGGCCACTGGGCGCTCGTTGTTGACCGACACCAGTAAATAATCGAGCTTGGGTTTGGCCAGTTGTAGGTTGTGACGTTCAACAACGATGCCAAATTCGTCCAAAAAGGCGTTAACTATCATGGTTTGGTACGTCACCTTTAAATCTAGCGAGCGGATATTCTTGGAAGTTTCAACTCCGTAAGACTCTATGCCTTGTTCGTACAGGGCATAAAAGGTGGCCGATTGGCGCTGTTCTTTGTGTATTGAATCTTGATCTTTGGTGCGAGTATTTTTGTAGTGAAAGCGGTGGTCTTGGTTTTTAACCAGCAAATTGACTTTGTCGACGACCGATTGCGCCCGTTGCCCTAGCATCAGCATTTTTTGGTTTTTGTTTGATTTGAATTGGCTGCGATCGGTAATAATGGCTTGCCCCCAACGCTTGGGATTGGCCAGTTCTGATTCCCATTCGGGGCGGTAAAAACCGTAACCATCATGCAAATTTAATAAAACATCTGATTTGGCGATTAATGATTTGAGAATTGAAACAATATCATCTTCGTAGATATGCTGGTGATGTTGCGCCGATTTGTCGATAAAAGTGCGGTTCATGTCGTTATTAATACCGCGCTTGTTATTCACAATAGCCGGCATATTCGCCCGGGGCACCACAATTAAATTGCCTTTTTTCAAGCGGGTGTCGGCAAATAAGTCGGCAGTGACATAACCGCCGGGTTCGTTGTGCATACCGCCGATGATCAGCATGGTTTTACCGGGTTGTTCGCCTTTTATTTCATAAACGTGCAGCTCGTGGTCGGTATTTTCAAAATGAACGACATGTTGGCTTTTCGATTGGGCTGCATTGGTGCTAAAGCTAGCCAGCACCACAACTAGTAATATCAAAGTCGCTGCACAAAAAGATGAACGGTTCATTTATGGTCTGCCTTTAGAGGGTTTGCCTTCGAAGACTACCTTCCAGATGCCATTTTCTTTGCGCCAGTACTGGCGTTTACTGTGGCTGCCGTTGTAATTATCGCTTTGATAATTTTGTTGGAACGAGGCGACCAACATGCCTTTGTCGTCTGGGTAGGTGAATAAGCTTAGGTTGGCGACTTCAATTTTGATAAACGATTTGCGTTTATTAACCTTTTCTTTGCGTTTTGACCAGCTGTGATAGGTGTCTCGGCCATTTTTAAAGTCGGCAGAGTAATTGGTCATGTACTGATCGTTATCGAGGCTTTCCCAGTCGGTGGCCCATGTGCTTATCAGGCTTTTGAACTGTTGTTGTTGCTCGTGCCATTGCTGTTTTGAGATCCATTCGATATTGCGTCCAATGACCACTGGCGTTGATTTAATGTCGACCAATTTGTCGAGTTCGGCAAAATCAAAGTTGGTGAGTGAAATACAGCCTTCACTTGCTTGAGGCGGGCGGCTATAGGTTTCAACAGGTGAGCCGTGCAACCAAATGCCGTTACCGGTTTTTTTCTGTTGGCTGTCCCAAGAGTTAGGGTAGTTCAATGGCAATGCACCGGCGCCATATTTTGATGGTAGCCGTGATGCGGGAATACGCTGGGTGACAAAATAGACCCCAATTGGTGTTTTGTTGTCGCCAGACACTTGCTTGTCGGCACCAGCTTTGCCGCTTGAGGCGTAATAATCTTTGATTAATTTGGGCATGCCGTTGTCGTTGGCGAAAAGGTAAAGTCGAGATTGCGAAATATCAACCATCACCGCGTAGGGCTGTCGGTCGGTCATTTGCACTAGGTCTTTGGGCAGTTGGTCAATTCGGCTTTTTTGTTGGTGATATTTAACTCTGCTTTTGGCTTCTTCTTTGAGCGCCATCAACTTGGTCGGATTCAGCAAAGAATTATTGCCCATGGTCGAAACTTGCCCAAAACGCGATGCTAGCAAGTCGGCATAAATGAGTTTGGCGAGCGTGAATTTTGGCGCTTGTTGGGTTAGCTGCGAAAACTGTTCAATGGCCGAATCAATACGATTATTGCTGATCTCATCTATGGCCGTAATAAATTGCAATTCGGTTTGTGAGTTGAGTTGTTCTGCACCACTTTGTAGCGAGAAACACAGCATTATCAGCGCTAAGGCTGCGGACAAAATTTTGGTATAAATGTTCAAAGTCAAAACCTACGACCAACTTCTAGAGCAAATAAACAATATATGCGGTTAAACGGACGAAAATTATACCTTAGGAGTTAGTCAGAGAATAGCCCTTGTTGTCGTTAGCGTGATGATGCTCGGCTTTTTGGTGATATTGAAACTAATTTTCGCCCTCTTTTCGCAGTCGGGTCGCTGTTTTCCCACTGGCGCCGAGCAAGAGCCCCGCCGACAACACCAACACCATACTTTGTGCCACCACATTTTGCCAAGTCGAATAAACGCCTATCCACGACATTTCAATATCATATGGAAAGGGCGTTAGGCTCAGCAGGTTTGCTTCTTGTAATGCGCCTATGGCTTTGCCGAGCAAAATAAATGACAGGGCAAGTAAAATATAAGTGGTCAGTGCAAAAAAGCGTTTGATAGGGAGTTTGACCGAGTAGCGAGTCATAAACCAAGTGATGAATCCAAGCCCTGCCAACGCGGCAATAAATCCGCTGATCACAGACGACATATCGGCAGAGCCTGCTTGGCTTAATAACGACTGGTAGAACAAAACGGTTTCGAACACTTCGCGGTAAACGGCGATAAAAGCCAAGCCCCAAATGCCCCACAAAGTGCCGCGCTTGAGGTTAGCATTGATATTTTGTTGTATATAAAGCTGCCATGGGTTGGCATGGGTTTTACTGTGCATCCAAAAACCAACATAAAACAACACAATGGCCGCGAGCAATGCGGCTGCACCTTCCATCACTTCGCGACTTGCTCCGCTGATTGTAATTAAGTATTGCGCAGCAAACCAAGTGGCAAAACCGGCCAGCAGCGCCGACACCCAGCCAAAATGAACATATTTTAGTGCGTCTTTGCGACCGGTGCGGCGTAACACGGTGACTAGCGCAATGATTACCAATAAGGCTTCGAGTCCTTCACGTAATAAGATCACAAAGCTGGCGGTGAACAGCGCTTCGGGTGACAAAGAAGAACCGCTCATGAGCTTTTGGGCTTGTGCTAATTGCACTTGAACTTCGCTAAACGCGGTTTCTATTTCTTTAATATCAGCATTGCTGCTGACTAATCGGCGTAATGCCATTAATTGGGTTTCGATAGATTTTCGCAAATCTGAGTCTTTGACATCCAGTGCATTTTCGACCAGCTCAAATCCATCAAGGTAAGCACTCACTGACAGTGTTTGTGCTTTGTCGTATTGGCCTGACTGATACAATGTTAGCGCTTTATGTAACTGTTGGCTGGTAAAGGCGAGTGGGTTGGGTTGTGCTTCGTTAAGGTTTTCGACATAGTTTCTTAGTTGGTCGAGCTTGCCCGGTTGTTGCAAAGACAATAGGTCGAACAATTGGTTGGGGCTGTAATTGACTCTTTGTTGCAAGTCGGCATTGTGATTATCGGCAACGGCGAGCGAATCAAACCCGAGGCTACCGACATAAAATGACAAAGACCAGCGTTGCTGTTCTGTCATAGTTGAAAATGCAGGCATGGCTGTGCCGTCTATACCGTTGTTGATGGCATCAAATAAGCCCAATACCGAACGGTTTAACGCTCTGTGGCGGTCGGTAAAATCAGTGGGGGCAGGTTCAAGTGAAGCGGCTAATGCGCCATTACCCTGACCCAACATGCCGTGGCATCCGCCGCAAGATGTTTGAAATAATGCACTCACCTGGGCTTTGGGCAACAGTGTTTTGGGTATCGAAGATTGTGGCGCGAGGGCAAGTAATTCACCTCGAAGCGCATTTGTCATGCTTTGCACTTCAGCCAAAGTCGCTTTGTTTTTTATTGCGCCGAGCAATGCCTTGGCTTGATTGCCAAAAGTGGGGTTGTTGGGCAAAGCATTGGTCACAAGCAGCTGAGCAAATTCCAACATTTCTTGATATTCACCAGCGTCAGCTACCTTTCCTGCGGTAACCGCTTCAGCGTAATCGGCGCCAATATATTCGGCCAATTGCATTAATTGCCTAAGCTGGGCAGGCGCTGTACTGGCTTGAACTGTCGCGCCAAATAGTAGGGTTGCCAACATAACAAGTAAGCGAAGTGAGTGTGTATTTATCGTTAACATCTAAATGATAATCATTCTTGTTTGTATTTGATGTGATGGTATCACTGTTAATGGGTTATGGAAACCCCCTCTAAGGAGGTAGTTTTTGAGGGTTATGTGCTTCGTTGACCCACTAGACTATTTTGTATCGTGGTCCCGTTATGGTGCTTCTCATATATAACATATTCCGTTATATTGAATGAAATGAGCAAAACGTGGTGTTTTGCCATCAACGCTTCACTACAAGGCACAGCTCAAATGGCCGTTCCAACAAATCCGCATGACAAGTTCTTCCGCTCTTCTATGCAGAATAGTGTTATCGCAAAACAGTTTTTCCAACAATACCTGCCAAAGCCTTTGCTCAATGCAATCGAGATTAATGGTTTTGAACTGCAAAATAGTTCTTATGTTGATAAAACCTTGCAGGAAACTTTTAGTGATCTGGTATTTAGCTGCCCCTATAGTCATGAGCAGGAAAATAAAGACAGTAGCAATGATGCAAAAGTGATTTTACTTGTCGAACATCAATCAACACCAGATAAACTGATGGCATTTCGGGTGTATCATTATCTTTTTAATATGCTTTACAAAGTGTTAAAGGAGCAAAGTAACGAGCAACGAATAGACAAGCTGCCAGCTGTTTATGCACTGGTCTTCTATCACGGCAAGCAAACACCTTATCCATACTCCTTGCACCTGACTGATTGTTTTGATGATCCATTGAATATTATGGAGCAGATATTCGAAGCGCCAGTGCCTTTGATTGATGTTAATCACGCAAAAGATGATGACTTAAAAAAGCAGCAATTAGTGGGCATAATGACAGGTGCGTTAAAACACATTCGAGATAGAGATATTTCTCGATACCTTGAATGGCTGGCAGACAGTTTAAATTCAGTGGACTTGAGTCAGCGTTTGACGCTAGACTTTATTGAAACGGTGTTATATTACGTGATTGAGACTGGTAATATAGATGATGTTGAACAGTTAATTGAAGTCGGTCGACGACTACCTAAACCTGTACGAGGTGAGTTTATGACAGCAGCAGAGAAATTACGGGCCTGGGGAGAAGAGCAAGGCCTAGAAAAAGGTCTAGAAAAAGGTCTTGAAAAAGGCCGCGAAGAAATCGCAATCAATGCGCTCAAAGAAGGTGCTGAGCCTAGGTTTGTCGCACGTATTACTGGGCTTGAGCTGGCAGTTATACTCAAACTAAAAACTCAATTAGCAAACCTATAGATATAATTAGTGGTAGTGTTTGAAAGCCGCCGATTAAGGGATTTAGTCGCTTATTACATCCATAAAACCACTGTTCCCATTAATTTCATCTGTGCCAATTAAGTGCGCGGAGTCTTTGTTAAGCACATGGGTATAGTGGATAAACTTCTTGAAAACACCGCCCTGAGCAGACAGAATTTAATCAACGCATTGGCGACATGGATGCAGGTGCGTCACCAATGCGTTTATTGATGGCACAACATCAACTTAAAACCGTTGATTTTGGTGATGAGATTAGGGCTAAAAGAGTGGTCTCGATGATAATCAATTTAAAGCTGACCTGAATTATCTTCAATAACCTTCAAATCACCCAGCTGAGCATATTCACGAAAAGCCTGACCGTCAAACATCAATACGTAGTGAGCTGACTGGGTCAGCGCAGATGTGGCTGGTGGCCTGAGCAAGGCTGCGCATTCACCACCTTCTCGGCGGGCAGAACGATATAATATACCGAAGGCATTTTGGCGTCTCGCTGTTGCCGCAAATTCTCCATGGATTTTATATTGATGTGATGGGTCTTTTTGACATAATTCAGTACATCCGCGTATGTCGATAATGGCTTCTTTGAATTGACCGGTATAACACCTGACTACCGCACTGACTTCTTTATCGTAACCAAATTGTCGCCAAAACCTTGCGGTGTGATATGACCATTCAGCAATAGCGGTTTGGGCGCTGTCACTACAGTAATATGCGCCTTTGTCGTCAGTTGTAAAACGACCGTGTCGTGGATAGCACAAAGGGGCCATAACAGCGCCCCATCCTGGTCCGAATCGACCATCGTCTACTGAAACATATTGCCGCCAGTTGATCATACGTTCATTGGTCATTGATTCAACCTCACCGAGCAGCATGGCGTCAGCATCATCGACATCAAATAAATTCTTCGGCGGCAGCTTGGAATGAATGACCCGATAGTGCTGCCATTGAGGCAGGATCACGGCACAATCATCCACGTTGACCATCTAAGTATCTCCTGACTGTATAAAGGGAAAGCATCGAACCCGATTTAACCAAGTAGTCCTTAATTGATAAACCCTCAAAAAGTGGGATTGTATTGTTGGCGTTGAAAAACGCATGATTCTCGCCTGCCGGAGAGACCATGTTGAGGGTTTTGTATATACCAAGCAGTAAACTGAAACGCTCAATGACATCACGAGATAACTCTATCGGTTGACCGTTTTTCTCTTTTAGTTTCCAACTTGAGAATGTTCGCACAGGGATCCCACCAAGCAAGCTACATCGCTCTGCCAAAGATAAACCCCATACATCTGGACCCGCAGCTTTATTAAACCACCTGATTAACGCCGCAATATGGGCCGGACCAATCTGGCTGTCGGTCTGATTTACTAGGTTAACGTGTGCACTCATAAACGACTCACTTGTGTTTATATTGTTATGATTTACTTTAGCATATTTGGCAGTATTGCGCCAATTTGTAAATTCAGGCTATTTAGCCAGATTGGCGCAATCACAAGTGACATGCAGCCCCTTATTTGTATATGAGTCAAGTGTAAGCTTTTTGGTGACTTCAGATTTCAAAAATTGGGCTGTTTCTTTTGGGATTATTATTTGCATGGCTACACTGCTTATGAGCGTTAAATTGAGTGGCATTGTCGTTTTTTTTGCTTTTTTTTAAAGCTTTGTACAAATGAGATTCAGTTGAACTGAGTTACTTAGAGGTTTGATTATGCATCAAACTTCTCCTATCCCTAAAAATCCTGATAAAGCAGTACAGGCCTCGGCGGTGTATTGACCGGAATTAAAGTCGGTTCAAAACTATATCGCAAATAAATCATGCCGTGGCTAGGTTCGTAAAAGTCAGCTTTTTCTATCGCAAACGTTGCCCCTACCGTCCAGCGGGGGGCGAAACGCCACTCAACTGCACCTTGGTAAGACATGCCAAAACCAAAGTCTTTGCTGTCGTCGCCCCGGTAAAATGGGGCGCTGTTTACTTGGCCTGCTTGAGACTGGTATAGGTTGTCTGTTGGATAATACAGTGAGTATGAATCGGCGGTTATTGAACCTGATGGAATGATTCTCAGCAGGTATGAGAAGTCGCCGATGCGGCCAAATAGGTCGATTGGAATTGAGATTGAGGCGTATGACTGGGGGCTGTAATAGCCGCCTTGTCCAAAGCTGTATTCACTCAAATCGTTGTCGTATGACCACGTCAGGGCGTTTAAGCCTACGGTTAATTGGAAGGGGTTTTCAGTTAACAACCGATAATAAACGCCGCCCATTGCTCTTTTTCGGGTGTTATCTTGTACGTTTTTGCCTTTAATTTTGTGATAGCCAAAGCTCGACCATACACCTAAGGCTTCACCTTGGTCATAACCAAAACCTAAGTCGATACCCATTGTGGTTGCGCCGCCCCAAACTTTGCCGCTGTTAGGGTCGGTTTGACCTGAAAACGACAGTAAGCTGCTAGATATTGGCCGTTTTGACAGGTTTGCGGAGTAATAGTATTCGCCCATGTCGCCGCTGTATTCAAAGCCGCCAACCCAATCAATGATTTCAAACCCCAGCGGAATGGTGCCTATGTCGGCTTTCCAATTTTCTTTCTCAATACCAACGGCAACCGACATACCTACTTCTTTTTGTTTGATTTGTCCGGTAGGACATAATGCAGTGCCGTTGAGGTCGCACAATAGAACGGTACCAAACAGTTCAAATTGGTTGCGGTTATCCATGTTTAGTCGACCTGCGTGCAGCAATACTGGCTCTACGCGAAAGAACCAACTGCCGCCTTCTCTGATTGAAAATCTCGCCTCGATTGGAATGTTCAATGAGCTCAGCTTTGATTGTCCGGGAGCACCAGATTTGTCACTCCAGTCAAAACCGATTTCAAGGTAATCGTTGTTGTTGGTCCAATTGTCGACCATGGCCGATTTTAATGAGGCTATCTGCCAGTTGTCGGTTTGTTGAGTGTCATTTATTAAAAAGGCATCGTCGTTAAGTAGCGGTTCGTTGCTGCTGATATTGTCTAGTTGATTGAGTAACATGAGTGCCTGATTTATCTGTGATTCTTTGCCCATAGTGGTGAGGTTTTGTTTGGCCAGTTGTTGGCGAGCCTCGGTGGATGAGAGCTCGTTGACAGAGTCTAATTCCGCCGCTTCTATCAACAGGCTGAGCCTGCGAGTGATAATGGCTTGCTGGTATTTGTGGTTAATGACTCTAGGCGATTCGTCTAATGCGGCGTTTTGAATGGCGGCCCGGTATAAGTCGGGGTCGAGTGGGCGGGCCGCCAATAAGGTGGCAATTTCGCTCTGCACTCGAATTTTGTTTTGGGTTTTACTGGCATTGTCCAGTTGCGTTTCACCATTGTTTTCACTGCCATCGTCGCTCATATAGTCAATCATGGTGACTTGTTGGCCGTAGGTCAGTTGTTGATAGTCACCAATCAATTGAGTTATGTGATATTGGGCGCGCTGGTGATTTTTGGGGTCTTGTTTTAATAACTCAACTAAATCGAGCCGTGTAGCGTGTTCGTTTGGGTAGCGGGTGAGTATCTTATCCATAGAAGCGATGACTTGTTCGGTATCGTTGTTTAGCTTGTTCAACGTCAGTGAAACCTGCATTGCCGCTTTGTCTATCTTTGCTGGTGTTGGTAGGCGCTCAAAAGTCTGCTCGGCCAATGATAGAAAGTTTTTGTTATTATCGTTCGACTCGCTTAAGTCAATGTAGATATTGGTTATTTCTAGCAATTCAGGTGCACCTACTGCCGGACTTTTCGCCAGTGATTGCAGCTGTTTTATGGCGTCATCTTGTTGGTTGTTGGCGATAAGCAAATTGGCGTAGTCGGTCAAAGTGTCGGTATCAATCAATTGCTGGCTAGCGTTTTGATGTGCCAAATACGACTCCATCGCGACCAGAGCTTTGACAGTATTATTTTGTCGCTGCCAACTGTTGGCTAGGCGTAGGTAAAAATCGTTGTTGATCGCCGCCAATGCTTGAGCTTCATTCATTAAGCGGCTGGTTTTAGCAGTATTGTTGCTAGCCTCGGCTTGGTTTAACAACTTAACTATGGTGAGGCGCTGTTGTAAGTCGGTTATCCCTTGGGTGTATTCATGGCGGGGGATTTGGGCCAGTCTTTGTAGTGCTAATTCGTCTTCGTCTATCGATGACATAAACAAAGCGTTGGAGTAGAGGAGGTCGACATCTCGGGTTTTAGTGGTGATGAGTCCATCATACAGGGCTAATGCTTTGGTTGGGTTGCCAAGGGTGACGGTGCGTTTGGCAATGTCAGAGCGCAACCATGGATCGTTTGGCGTGAGTATTAAGGCTTGCTCAAGCTTCAACAGCGCCTTTTTCTGTTGTTTAGGGCTGGTGAGTTTTTGCGCATCTTGTTGTAAAAATTGGGCTTTTATGCCGGTGATAAAGTTGTTGTGTGTCGTTTTTTGTTCGTTGCGTAACCCATCGATAAACCTCATGGCTTTTTCGCGTTGTTCAAGGCCTGTGTATTGATTGAGCAGGCCACGAATGGCATTGCCGTTTTGTGGATCTTTACGCAATGCCTTGCGATATAACTTGTCGGCTTGTTTTAACTTGCCTTGCCTGCTGGCAATAGTGCCTCGGTAAACATCTATTTCTACATCGCCGGGGCTATATTTTTCTGCACGGTTAACGTGGTTGTGGGCTTTTTTTATATTACCAGCATTTAAGGCTGTGTTGGCCCAAGCGAGTTCGCGGTAAAAGCGGTTGGTTTGAATCAGTGAATTCCATTGCCCTTGATTGTTGGGGTCGTATTTAAGTGCCCGTTTAAAATAGACGATAGCATCGAGGCGAATGCCCTTGCGCATGGCAACATAACCGAGGCCGCCGATAACTTCGGGGTCTTTGGGGTAATGTTTGATTGCTTCGTTAAATTCAATTTCTGCTCGAATATTTTCATTACTCGCCAGTGCTTCAAGACCCTTTTGTTTGGCCTGATAAAATGGGTTTTGTTGCAGTGCTACAAAATCGTTAATGGTGCCTTGGGTTTGAGCCAACAAGCGGTGTATGGCTTTGTCGGTGGGGTTAAAATGCAAATAGTCTTTTATGTAGGGCACGCTGGGCGGTACTGGGCCTAGGTTACCGACGGCACTGCGCCATATTCTAATGGCGTCGAGGTTGATGTTGGGATCTTTAGCCAGAAGGGCCAATTCATCGATATAGGCGACATCAAACGGGGTTTTGTCTATTTCTAGTTCGATATATGCCAAACGAAAACGCACGTTGTCGGGGTATTCTTCGGCTAGTGCTTTTAGGCCTTCAAATGCCCGCTGTTTTCCGTTGCCGGTTTTATACATCATCTGCCAGTATTCACGCGCTAAATCAGGGCTGGGTGGCGGCCCATTAAAGAGTTTTTCGAAGGTTTTTAGGGCCTCGTTGATTCTGCCACCGAGTACCATTATACGGGCTTGTTGTAGTTTTTGTTTGTCTTTGGTTTCTAACCTTAACAGGTTGCGAAGACGTGACACTGCGGGGTTATTGGGTTGAATTAGGCGAATTTTTTCCATTGCCCATTGGGCTTCTTGAAATTTGCCCAGACGCATTTGATAGCGCGAAAAGACTTCTAACCCGTAAACATGATCTGGGTCGACATTGAACAACTTGGTCAGTACTTCGTTAACCATGTCGGTACGATAGCGCGACTCCCACAGTTTTAGTTGCATGAGTAGATGATTGACTGCTTTGTTTTGCTCTGTTTGCTCTGTTTGCTCTGTTTGCTCTGTTTGCTCTGTTTGCTCTGGCAAGGCGTTAGCTGATTGGGCAATCCATTGTGGCTGGACTAGCAAAGCTAATCCTATCAGGCATGGCAAGATTAACCATGGTATCTTCAAAAACCAGATTATCTTTTTTAGGGGCATACACTGCCCACGCCGGGCAGTAGCCGACCTTCTTTGTCAAAACCAAAACGTTTGTCTATCCAGCCCTGACCGAACAACCCCAAGACCTGACTGTAATAGTCGTTGGGTTTTTCACTTAGTGGGCGGGCGACTAAGCGTAATTTTTGTTGTTCGAGTTGGTCGGTGGCGTTGCTGCTGGCCAAAAATGGCAATAGGGCTGCCGAGAAGCCAACTGAACCGACCCCGGTATTTTTGCCGCTGATGATATCTACCGATTGTGGCGGCACAGCGTGTTTGGTCAGGTAGTCGACCATGGGTTTAAATTGGTTTAGTTGCGCTTGTTGTAGTGGGTCGTCTTGGTGCATCATGCCTGCCCACAGGTAAACTCTAATGGCATCAAAGCTGCCTATCCCTTTGAGTATAAAGCCCTCGTCAGCGTGGTAATTTACCCAATCAGGGCTAAAACCTTTGGGGGCGCTTTTTATCAGCAGTTGTTGGGACGATTGGATTAGCGTCAGCCATTTGTGGTTGTGGGTATGATGATAAAGCGCTCGAAAAATTTGAATGGGCACATAGCTGGGGTTTAAGCGCCACGTTTTTTCATCGGGATGAAAGCCAATAGGTGCGGGTAATAGGGTAGGGCCAAGGCCGGGTATATCGGTGGTTTCTTCGCGCAATATCCGCAGGCTCAGCAGTTTGCCAAGCGCTGTGTAACGCTTGTTTTTGAACAAACGGCCTGCTTCGAGTAAGGCGTAGGCTATCCATAAATCAGAATCTGAGGCTGAATTTTTGTCGATGACCCCCCAACTGTCATCTTTGCGTTTGCCCCATTGCCAAGCAGGTAATCTGGCGGTTAGGTCTCCTTGGCTAAGGTTGTTTTCAGTCCAGCTCAGCAGTTTATCAAACAGGGGTTGGTCGTTGGCCACTAAAGCAAAAAACAGTCCGTATGACTGTCCTTCGCTGGTGGTATATAAAAACTCGGTGGATGGGTCAACCACTCGGCCATCTTTGGTGACTAGGTTTTTATTGAAGGCTTGCCAGTCTGGCCAAACCTTACACTGTTCTGATTGCACTGTTTTGGCCATGCAAGCGGTGCAGGTAAGAGCCACTGATATCAGTAAACAAACAAAGCCGAATTTAAATTTCATGACCACTGTCTCGTAATCGTTTGATACTGGCGGCTAACAAGATGCGCCACAAGGTGAAGGCAATAATGGTGATCGCTATTAAGGTGCAAAATATCAGTAAAAATGGGCGCTCTGACAGGTGAAACCAAATGAGCGTCCAAGCGGGTAGGCTGCCAACAAAATAGGTGTCGCCTATCAAATCGCTGTTGACTTGATTGCCTCGAAACAAGACGACATTGCCGTACATCTGGCTGATTTTACCGGGGTTGGTTATCGCTTCGATGGCTTTACCGAGCTGTAAAGGCGAGGTGGCCATTAAAGAGACCACTGAACGTTCACTGCTATACGGGGACTCAAAACCGACTAAGGCCGCCAAACCACCGGTGCCATCTAAATCCATCAAGGTTGAAGTGCGCGAATCTTGAGTGGATTTGTAATCGCTTTTATCGTCGTTTTCTTTGCTCGATAATACCGGCTGAGTGAGTTGGCGATTGTTGGCGTTGAGCAGTGCGGGTAGTCCGTTTTCTTTGGCCGCTTCGAGCAAGTCGCCAGTTAGTGCATTGACCACTAATATATCTTTATCTTGGAGTTTACCGAGCTGATCTGGGTAGGCCAAGGTGTGTTTTAACGCCGGGTAGCCAGTAGATGCGCCCAAGGTGCCCAGTAAGGTCAGCATGGTTTCTAATTCGTTAGCCGGGGTCTGGCGATTGACAACCACAGTGGTGTTAGATAAATCGGCGAATTTGGTGAATGGGAAGCCGGAGTTGGCAAAAAAGGTCAGGTTAGGCATTTCTGCGTAATGGGGGAAGCCGGTGAAGTCTATTTCGGTATCAGCGTCCATAGCCGCTTTGACGTTAAAGACTCTGCCACCGCCACATCCGCCTTCGTTGTAGCTGGCAAAGCTGAAATCAAAATTAAGTTGATTAGTAGAGCCGACTTTAAAAGCGGGGATAAACAGTTGGTTAGCCGCGCCAAACAATCCACCGAGTAAAGGCACCCTTACCCGTTCTTTACGACCTCCTTCACCGGTGCCCTGTAAGTTAAACGATTGAACAAATTGGTTGTTAATGCTGATGTTAAGACGCGATTCGTCGAGCTTGACCGGGCGGGTGTAACGGTATTTCAAGTCAATCGGAATGCCGATACTGCGCCACGTAAACAAGTCTGCTGGTACGTTCATGCTGATGGGGATACTCGGTGGTAAGTAACCACTGACTTGCAGGTCGTTAGGCGATTGCACGAGTTCAATGAGTTTCATTGGTCGATTGGTTCTGACCCAATTTGGTGCATCGTAGGGTTCACGTGGCAGAATGTGGTCGATTTTTTTGATGTAAGAGGCGTTGCCTGAAAAGCCCGATGTGCCTAGTGCGATGCCCTCGGCGGCGGTAATTAAGTCGTCATTGTCTCGCCCTAGTACTAACAGTAGTTTGATGTGATCAAAATCAGGGTGGCTAACCACCTCTATGGTGGGTAGCTTAATTTGTGGGTAGTTCTTTAAAAAATAGGGCCTGTCTTTATTGGTGGCAAATACTACGGCATGTCGGCTGGGCAGGCGGTCATATAACACCCCAAATTCGACTCCACGCCAAGCGGCTTGTACGCCAAACCATGATGCAGTGATACCGGCGGCTCGTAACATTTTTTGATCTCGTTTGGCTGGGAATATAAAGGGCAACGGCTGGCGAGTAAAGTCTTGGTCATCAAAAAACGGTTGGGGAAAGAACACCAATTCATTTTTAAGGGTTAGCGGTAAAGTGGTGACCTCTAAAAATGAGTTTTTGCTGATGTTAAACCAAATACTCGAGTGTTGAGGGTCTTCACATTGCGCGGCGTAGTGGCCAATCAATTCGAAACTGAGTTTGTTGAAGTTGGCAAATAGGTGAGGGTTGATTTTGATTGTGGTGGATACCTGTCGGCTGCCATCTTTTTTGTTGATGGGCAAAAGACCAATTAATTCGCCATTGAGATACATTTTTACGTGTGATAATCCGGGGATAAGCGCCGGTGAATAGGTGTAAAACAGGGTCATTTCTGCCTTGGTGACCACTTCGTCGCGGCGTCCGCCAAAGTCGAGCGCGCGGGTGCCATAAGAGCCTTGCAAGGCTACTTCTTGGGCACCAGTTAAATCACCGAACAGGTACTTTTTATGCTTTTCAAGCAGTTGCTCGTCACTGAAATGCAGATGCCTAGGTTTATCGGTATGTTGATAGTTGATATCGTCATCTGCCGCCCACGCAGGCGTGGCACAGTGCAAGCTGAGCAAAACCATAAACATGGTTGAAACCATTCTTTTCATTGGATACCTTTTTCTTTTTCCTTTAGACCGAAACTAAATAATCTCACACGGAGAGTCGGAGACACGGAGGTTCACAGAGAAAACCAAAAAAAACAATAAACACTGCGTTGGCAAAACATCAAATTTACCTTTCGTTTTTCATATTTTTTTATCTTTCAAATTCTTTTTCTTCCTCCGTGAACCTCTGCGCCTCTGTGCCTCCGTGTGAAAGCTCTTAATCCCTCAAGGCACTCGCAACTTAGGCGAGCGCGGGAAATAATCTTGTAAGTAGCGCCTGACGATGTACATCTCTCGGCGTTTACGCTCAGAGCTACCAAACATCAGCTGAAACAGTTTGCTGTATCCTCTGACCCCCATGGACAATACATCAACCAAGGATTTTACTGGTTCGTCTACTGCCCGTGTTTCCTGCCATGATGTCCACGCGTCGGCTCGGGCGAAGGTGCATTGCACCAAATCAATTTGTTGTTGTGAAGTGAGTTCTTCAAATTGTAAACCCACCATGTTATTGCGGATATGGGTGATTTTAGCTGGGAAGGAAAACTCCAATGAACCCCGGCGTAATATGATCATGACCAGTTCTTGTGCCTTGAGCATCGAACTATCATGCAACTCAATTCCCATGCCCCCTTCGGAGTAATCGGTCATGCGGCACGACAACATGTGACCACTACCTCGTAGCAATGCCGCTGGCAGGTGAAAATCGACTCTGTGGTCGATTCGCACCTGTTGAACCTCTGATGCTACTGCTATGGCACCACCGAGTATAAATAGATTGTAGGTGACCCAGAATAGATTGACGAATACGGTGGCAATTTCGTCGGCGGGCCCGGTCATTATTCGCCAAACGCCAAATCCTAGACCGGTGAGGTTTAACCCGACCAAAACCAAATAGGGGACTGAAATGGTCCAATCAAAATAGTCTTTGGCAATCAAACCGCCTTTTTCAGTGACATTGAACTTGCCCTTAGATGGGTCGATGATGGCCATGGTGGTCGGGCGCAAAATATACCAAGCCAGTACCGTTTCGTACATTTCAGCCCAAAACGAATTACGGTGGTCTCCTTGCATTCGCGAGTTGGTTAAATTGGCGTGAATGATGTGGGGTAACACGTACAGCGCAATAGAAATGGCCGGGGCAAAAATGGTGTATGCGTGGCCCACCAAAAATGCCAAAGGGGCGGTAAGAAAGACCAGTCTTGGAATGCCGTATAAAAAGTGCAGCATGGCATTGGAATAACATAGACGTTGGCCGAGCTTGAGTCCTTTTTTAAATAGCGGGTTGTCGAGTCTGAAGATTTGCGCCATGCCTCGTGCCCAGCGAATTCGCTGGCCAATATGGGCCGACAGGCTTTCGGTGGCAAGGCCTGCGGCTTGAGGTAAATTTAAATAGGCTGAGTTATAACCTTTGGCGTGAAGCTTAAG
>CALKGI010000004.1 GCA_938085045.1 uncultured Alteromonadaceae bacterium | reverse complement strand
GGCTTAACTGAGCGGTACCAAAAGGGCTGTTTCGTGTGTTAATTAACGATGAATAAGGTGATGGAGTCGCTTGAGTTACAGAAGTGATTTCACCGTTAAATTGAATGAATTCGATTGTTTTATCGGCTTTTAGCGGCAAACTAACGTAAAAACCCGATTTGGCACGTGCAGTGAGGTAACCCCGGTCTTGCAAATATTCGTAACAACGAATGGCTGTGGTCATACTCACCGATTGTTGCTGAGCAAAGTAACGCAACGATGGCATTTTATCCCCCGCTTGCAGTGTTTCATCGGTGATTTGTTTTTCTACCTGCTCGGCGAGGCGTTTGTACGCAACCATATCTGTACTCTAAAAATTGTAGAAATGTGTGTCTGTTATCTAATTTAACAATCTATATACTGATTGACAAGATTAAAAAGCGGCGATAAATCACCCGCCTGCGTAGCTATTTTAATTATCAAGGAAACCCTATGATCCCTCATAAAAGTGATTGGCAGCAGTTAGACACCTATTTAAACGAATTTGGTCAAATCAGTACTGAGTTTTTAACAGGTATAAGCCAAAGGCCTGTACAAAGTGCAGTTCAGACAATGCCACATCAGTCATTGTCACCGCAGGGGTTGGATTTAGATGGGGCATTGTCGACACTGCGCGAAACGGTTATTCCTAATTTGTCTGCCAGCGCTGGCCCAAGGTATTGGGGTTTTGTGACTGGTGGTGCAACGCCTGTGGCAACACTTGGCGATTGGTTGGTGGGCACTTTTGATCAAAACCTTTCAAAAGGCAGTGATTCGATTGCCACTAATGTTGAAAGGCAAACGCTGCAATGGTTAAACGAGCTGTTTCACTTGCCCAACACCTTTAAAGGTACTTTGACCACAGGCGCTACAGCGGCCAACTTTTTAGCTGCAATTACCGCTCGTCAGTTTGTAGGACTACAACAAGGCATTGATGTTGCCAAAGATGGCGTTTTTGGTCTGGACTTAAAAGTATTCAGTGCAACACCACACGCCAGCATGATTAAAAGTTTGGGCATGGCAGGGTTGGGGCAACGCCAATACCAATCAATTGCCACTTTGCCCAATTCTGAGGCGATGGACGTAGCAGCATTGGAAGTAGCGCTTGAGAATAGTCAGGCCAAAGGTAAAATTGTCATTGCCAGCGCAGCTACAGTAACAGCCACCGATTTTGACGACCTGCAAGCCATTCGCAAAGTGTGCGACAAACATCAGGCTTGGCTGCATGTAGATGCTGCTTTTGGTATTTTCGAACGCTTGTTAAATGGGGTTAATGGTAAAACCAAAGGCATAGAGCTGGCAGACAGCATCACTCTAGACGCCCATAAATGGCTTAATGTGCCGTACGAATGCGGAATATTTTTAACCCGTCACCGCCAGCAATTGTTCGATAGCTGCGATGTGCCTGCGCCTTATTTGGTTAACAGTGGTGACGAGCCTGACTTTATGTCGCTGGGCATTGAAAACTCTCGGCGTTTTCGGGCGTTGCCAATTTGGCTATCTTTACAAGCCTATGGCCGCGAAGGGGTTGCGCATTGGGTGGCTAAAAACATTGAAATGGCAAAACAGTTGGCCAGTCATCTTGAGCTATCAGCTGATTACGAATTGATGCACCCGTGTCAGCTAAATGTGGTGCTGTTCAGGCCTAATTGCGAGGGGCTGACTGATGCACAAGCCGACCAAAAAACTCAAGCGTGCTTGGATAACATTAACAATGACGGGCGTTTACTGCTTAGCCCCGGCTCTTGGCAAGGGCACAAAATCATTCGGGCGGCACTGAGTAATTGGCAAACCGATGCGCAAGATATTGAGATTGCCAAAGCGGCATTGGCGGCCGTTTGCTAGTCTTTACTGCTTCGCCATAGATTCCAACAAATACAAATTGGTGCCTAAGTCTTCTATCTTTCGATAAAACAACCGCTGGTTGAGGTAATCAATGGCGTAGTTGGTGTGCAGCACCGACTTTGCTGCGGCCAGTTGTTTTTCTCGCGGTTTGCCGTGCTCGTCATATTGAATTAGCTGGTACTTTTTATGCTCATCAAATAAAAACATTGATAATTGTTGTTGGTCTATTTGCCAGTGCGGTATGACTTTGTCGGGTATGAATGGTTGCCATACTGCACCGGGAATGTTTTCGATAGGCACCGAATACAACGGACCATAGGCCTTTTTCTGCACTAACAATTGCTGGTCGCTTAACGAACCAATTTTAAAAATGCTGGTGTCGAATAACTGGGTTTGTTTGTCGTTTGACAGTGTCCAGTGGTAGGCACCCGTTTTTTCAGGGTCTTTAAATATAACGTTCATCACTTTTGAGCCGTGGTGCCAATTGGCATAAGTGACATTGTCTAAGCGGGTGATTTGTTTGTCTGGTGCATGGCTATCGAGCACCTGTAATTGGTTATTGCCGTTGCTGATTTTTACGGTTGAGATTTTACTGTCATCTTCAGACCAGTACAAATAGTGGAATGTGGCTTTGTTGATGTGGGTTAGTTGGGTTTGCTGACCTGTGGCCAATTCGTGTATCCACAGGTTATAGTCGCCACCTCGGTCGCTAATAAACGCCAGTCTTTTGCCATCGTGGCTGATGGCTGGACTTTGCTCTTTTGATTTACGTTCAAGCAGCGGTTTGTTGCTGATTTTCCCCTCTTTGTTGAGCTGCGTTTGCCAAATATTGGCATCGCTTTGTTCTATGCTGATCACAAAACGGTCGTTATCGATGTCAAAATCAAAATCCCAAGTACGCTGATTATAAATAAACTGTTGTTCACCACTGCTAATGTTTAATCGCCAAATGCCTGCACCAATTTTGGGCGTATCAGCGAAGTAAATTGTGTCATCATCTTTGCCCCACACACCGTGTTGTACACGATTGTGTGTTGTGGCTAACCAATTGATTTGTTCTGTGCCCAGATGATAGATGGCGATATTCTGGTTTTTTGTGGCCATATCATAAGCTGTAAACAGAACTTGCTCGCCAGAGGGCGAAACTTGGCCACTGGCGTACAAAATATTATTCTTTTGTGGAAACAACAAGTGTTCAACTTCGCCGCTTTCTAAATCTACTCTAACCACGCCCGAGTGCATTTTTGACTTGATAATACGGGTCGAAAACACGTTTTTACCGTCTTTGCTCCAACTAATAGGTTTGTATGCTATGGCATCACAGGGGGCAATTTTGCTACTTTTATTGGCGATAAAGGCATATATGTAGAGCTGACATTTTTGTTCTGAGCGCGAGTCTTGTGGTGTTTGGTGATAGGCTATTTTTTTGCCGTTTGGCGAAAAAGACGGTGACATATAAACCTGTGTGGTCGATTCTAGCAATGTTCGCACTGTGTTGGTGGCCAAATCATGAATGATCACTGCGCTGTATTTTTCATCTGCTCGACCTTGTTTGGCACTAATAACATAGCGACCATCGGGCGAGAATTGCGGTTTTGTGTGCATTTGTAAGGTGTCTGTCAGCGGTTTTTTAAATAACTGGTCACCTTGCTTGGCACTGTTTTTATTGACCGACATTAAAGCATAACTGCCCAAACCAACAACAATCAGTAATAGGGTGACAACGACACCGAGTAAAGAACGTGAATGTTTGCTATGTGGGTCTTTCTCGTTTTGATCTACAGCCGCAAAATCAGGTTCAATTAAAAACTGGTAACCCTGTTTGGAAATGGTTTTGATGAAACACGGATTTTTGGCTGAATCGCCCAAAGATTTGCGCAAGTGGGCAATAGCCCGGCTGATAGACTCGTCAGAAACGATATTGCCTTGCCAGACTTCGGTTAACAGCTCTTCGCGACTGACTACTCTGTTGCAATTTTCGACCAAATATAACAGTAGGCTCATCATGGTGGGCGACAAGTCGACATCTTGCGGGTTATTGCTGATAAGGCTCTTTTTAGGATAAACCACCCATTGGGCTATTCTAAAAGGTTGTTGACTTAACTGAGGCATACTTTGTAACCCTGATATAGCACTAGCGAGTTGCATTATATTAAAATCAGCCGAGTTGGCAATAACATTACGCACCGTTTATAAGCCAATTATTGGCGAAAGTAGCAACAACGAACCGACGCTCAAACAACTGATAAAGACATAAGCACCCATATTTGAGAACTTGTTAGTCAGTGAGAATGATGATTGCTTAAATTTGGTCAGCTTAACCTTTTCCTTAGGCGAGGGTACTTCACAGGCATCAAGCAAAAACCGATAACCTCTTTTTGGTAAGGTTTCTATTGCTGTCATGTTAGGCAGTAAAGATTTAAACAAGGTTCGCAACGCATAAACAACCGAGTTAAGCGCCTTTTCGCCGACCAAATGATTGCCATCCCAAATGTGGTCAATTAATTCATCACGCGTCACAATTTGTTGTTTTTTATTCAATAAGCAAGTTAACAATTGTAAGACCTTCAATCGCAGTTTGTGTTCCTTTTCATCTAGCATTAATACACCCGTATCAGAATCGAATAAACAGTTTTCTATTTGATATTTCATTGTGTTGTCCTTTGTATTGGTTGGTCTGCAATTGGTTTTCGACCAATCGATGATTTGAGGCCAATTGTGGCGATTAACATTAAAAAAAACGCGGAAAAAACCGGACAAAACTCGGACTTTATCGGATTTGTCTCGGATAAGGGCTGGTCTTAAAAGGTAAGTTATTGAAACCTAATGTGTTTATTGAATCGCTTTTATTGCTGTATTTTTATTGTGCGAATACGTTTTTTCTTGACGCATCATCTATTGAACCATAAGGTTTAAGCGTGACCTCATTTTGACTGTTTTATTAAAGGATCAACTCTATGCACAGTGGCGACATCATGTTTCAAGCGTTTGTGTTTTTATTGGCAGCGATTATCTCGGTGCCTATTGCTAAACGCCTAGGTATGGGCTCGGTGTTGGGTTATCTGATTGCGGGCGTGGTGATAGGTCCGTATATGCTCAAGTTGGTTGGAGAAGACGTTAAAAGCATTATGCATTTTGCCGAATTTGGTGTGGTCATGATGCTGTTTTTGGTCGGTCTTGAATTGCAACCCAAGTTATTGTGGAAAATGCGAATGCCGATACTCGGCCTAGGTGGATTGCAAGTTTTGGTGACCAGCGTTGCATTGTGTCTGCTGGGTATTTTGCTCGGGTTTTCGTGGCAAACCTCGTTGGCGGTTGGTTTGATTTTGAGTTTATCGTCAACGGCAATTGTGCTTCAGTCACTCACTGAAAAAGGTTTAATGCCAACTGAAGCGGGGCAGAGTGCCTTTGCGGTGTTGTTGTTTCAAGACATTGCTGTGATCCCGATGTTGGCCTTATTACCACTATTGGCGGTAGGCACAGCGAATGGTGGTGAAGCTTTGGTTGCTGCTAGCCATCCTTTTGGGCTAGTGGGCTGGCAATATGGTTGTTTGGTGATTGGCGTAGTGGCTGCACTGGTGGCCAGTGGACACTTTTTGGTTCGACCTTTGTTTAGAATTATTGTTAAAACCCGGCTCAGAGAGATTTTCACCGCGACTGCATTGGTGTTAGTCATCGGCATTGCGATGGTCATGGAGTGGGTAGGGCTTTCTGCGGCCCTTGGTGTGTTTATTGCGGGTGTGGTACTGGCTGAAAGCGAATACCGTCATGAACTCGAAGCTGAAATACAACCGTTCAAAGGGCTGTTGCTTGGGCTCTTTTTTATTACGGTTGGTGCGAGCATCGACTTTTCGGTATTGATGGCACAGCCTTTAGTGATAGGCCAGTTGGTTGCGTTGTTGGTGCTGGTTAAAGTTGGGGTGTTGTATCTGTTGTCTAAAATGTTCAAATTGCAACCTCATCAGCAATCGACATTTACTTATGCCTTGGCTCACAGTGGTGAGTTTTGCTTTGTATTGTTTTCGTTTGCCGATCAAAATCATATTTTGCCTGCATCTATCACCTCACCTTTAGTGGTTGTGGTGGCATTGTCGATGGCCATCACGCCGTTGTTGATGATTTTTAACGAAAAGCTGGTGCAACCCATGTTGGTGAAAAACCCAGTTGAAACCGCTGAGGACACCCCATCAGACGTTCAGAATAATAGTCAGGCCAAGGTACTGATTGCCGGTTTTGGCCGTTTTGGTCAAATTGTCGACCGTTCGCTGAATTTAAGTGGGGTATCGACCACTGTGCTCGAAAGTAATCCCGATCAGGTTAAGCAACTGAGAAAATTCGGCCACAAGGTGTTTTATGGCGACTTGTCGCGCCTCGAATTGCTGCACGCGGCAGGAGCCGAGCACGCCGAGATGCTAGTGATAGCAGTGAATGACCACGACAAAGTGAAAACCATTGTCGATTTGTGCCGTAAACACTACCCCCATATCCGCTTGTTTGCCCGTGCCACAGGCAGGTTAGAAGCCGCTGAATTGAATATGTCGGGCGTTGACGTGTTTGTTCGAGAAACCTTTCATTCGGCAGTTTACATGAGCGAAAGAGTGCTCAGTGCAATGGGCACGCCCCATGAAGAAGTGCAAAGGGTTTTAACAACGTTCAAAGAACTCGACGAAATGCATGTTCGCGAAATTATCGAGTTCGATGGCGACGAAAAGGCTTACATTTCACAAGTGCATAAAAACCACGCTGAGCTTGAAAATGTATTGCAATTTGATTTTGACGATATCGATAAAATGAAGAAGATTGACTCGGCTTGAATCAGCCCCACATAACTAAAACAGCAGCAAGACCAATAAACACCAAAGACACCGCATCTTTGGTGGTGACTTTTTCTTTGAGGTAAAAAGTGCTGAACAGTAGAGTGAAAAACACTTCAATTTGGCCAAGCGTTTTCACGTAGGGCACCGTTTGAATCGACATTGCAGTAAACCAACCAATAGACCCCAAACAACTCGTGGTGCTGGTCATCAGGCATAATTTGGGTTTTTGCCACAGGGCTTTTAGGGTGGGTTTGTCTTTTTTCGCCAGCCAAACCAACAATATTAGTGTTTGGGTGCTGATCACCAATAACAATACCCATGCAGCGCGGTGTAAGAAGGGTAAATCTAGTGTCAAACTGGCTTCTCTTATGGCCAAAGAGGTGGCCGCAAAGGCCGTGCCGCAGCCTAACCCCATCATTAATGTCGGCACCGACAATCCTTTTACGCCTTTGATATTGCTCATGTAAAAAATCACAAAACTGCCAATTAACACTCCCAACCAACCCAGTGCCGACAATTGAGTGCCTAAAAATACAGCCCCCAGCACCGCGGCAATAATCGCCTCACTTTTAGCAAGACCCGCGCCTATGGCAAAGTTGTTTTGTTTAAATAACCGTATCATCAAAGCGGTTGCAAAAATTTGGCTTAGCGCTGCACCCAGTACTAATGCGATGAATTTGCCGGTAAAAACAGGCAGTGCAACAGGTTGGATAACATATAAAGTGGCCAGATAGAGCCCGGCGATTGGCCATGCCCAGATAAAACGCGCCAATGTCACGCCACCAACATTAATGGTTTTGCTCAAACCACTTTGTAGGCTGTTACGCCAAGTTTGCATTAATGCGGCAAAAACGGTTAAAACGGCCCAAGTCATGGGTCTTCCTTATTGGGGATAAATGGGAGAGAAGGCTGACAATAAATCTATGGGCTTGTTTTGTAAAGGGTTATTTGTAAGGGATTAGGCTGCGGTCGATTTAATCGGTTTGGCAATCGTAGGGGCAATCCCCTGTGATTGCCATCTGTGGGTTATACGGGGAGGATTAACCTCCATTGCCTTCGCCTTCGCTCATATTGACAGCAAAAGTAGGTGCCCATTTTTCAGTTTTTGCCGTGGCATTACCACCAACTGACTTATAAACCGTCTTGAAATCACTGGTATCGCAATCGGTGTCTTTGGTCGAGAAGACGACCGGTTCAAATTCTTTTCTTGGATTCGATACTTTAGGGTAAGCGCGTTGGCCGATTAGTTTGTAAAAAGTGCCCGGTTCTACATTGATGGCAAACGAAAATTCGGTGCCAGCAGGTTGGGTATTTCTTCTTTCTACATAAGCGGTAAAATGGTGAATGCCGGGTTCGAGAACCAGTTTAAAATAGGTTCTTTTGGGTTCTTTGCTTTTGTGAGCCCCAAAGCCGACAGCGCCGCGTGATCTTTGGCCTGGGATTGTTAACTTTTTATTGATACCAAACAACTGCCTGCCGTTGTGTGACGTCAATACTAACGGGGCTTTATCTCGATGTTTTGGTGATTTTTTGGTGGATAATACCGCGCAGTTATTGGCAGCTGCTTCGGCTAGGGCGGTGGTGGTGCTCAATAACAAAGTCATTGAAATGATGGCGAGTAATAGTGTCTTTATAGTGGACATTTTGATTGCTCCGATTGCGACGTGGTTTTTTTACAATGCTTTTGCATACAAGGCTCAATGCCAGCATAAACCGATTGTCGCAAAAGTGTGGTCCTACAAATCAATAGTAGAAGAAAAAAAGGGATTTGGCGACAGCCATATAGTGGATAACAAACAGCCGATTTAATCATCGACCGCTAAACGATAAGCCGTTGTGTTTTTTAATTCAATCAAGCAAGATAACGCCAATTTTTCTATGCGCTTGGCCTGCTAAAAACCAATGATCAAACATACCTATTTTCAACGAAATATCTATTGGATTTTTGTTGCTCCTATGATGATATTTGACTTTATTTACGTGTTTAAGGTCTTCAATGGTCAATTCAAAGGGATTGATTTAATCATGGCAGGGGTGTTTATCGTTATATTGGGCGCCAGTTGGCTGGTGCCTCTAATCTATTTTCTTAAAGGACCCGTGATTAAAGTTAAAGCGGGGCAGGTGGGTTATTACATTGGTTATTTTGCAAAAGTACCGCAGTGGCAAGAGCCGTTAGAAAATTATCAGTTTATTCGTTGCCATATTAAAGAGTCGACAGGCTCTATGGTGGGTTCACCCGATAGGATCACCAATTGTAAAGTCACACTGTGGCATAAAATAGCCGACAAACGCGTCGCAATAATGATACAAAACGATGCCGATTATACGGCAAAGCGCTTAACCGCACAGTGTGCGCAGGCTTGGCAATTAGATCAGCAATATCAATTGTTTGGCCAACAGACTACGGTTAATACCAAATCCATTAATTAACTGGTCATTTTGCTGGCTAAAATAAGCATTAGCTTCGTTATTAATCTTGCCATTAGAGTGACTAGTGGCGGCGATTAATGCCTTGCTACTGCTTATTTTCCCTGCCCAAAATCAGACCA
>CALKGI010000003.1 GCA_938085045.1 uncultured Alteromonadaceae bacterium | reverse complement strand
TCAGACATGACTTCAGGTATGGATGTACATTACAGCTCTGGCGTATACAACAAAGCGTTCTACTTCTTAGCAACAACCGCTGGCTGGAACGTACAATCAGCTTTTGGTGTAATGCTTAGAGCCAACGATTTGTACTGGACTGCAAGCTCAACTTTCAACGCAGGTGCCTGTGGTGTTGAATCAGCTGCAAGCGACATGGGTTTGAATGCTTCTGATGTTACTGCTGCCTTTGCTCAGGTTGGTGTTAGCTGTCAGTAAATTGAAATTCGATAGATAATCAAAGCCTCGCATTGCGAGGCTTTGTTGTTTTTGACTAACAATCTCCCGCCGGGTAATACCACACAAACTCTATTAAACGCTCATCAAATTGATAAACCGACAAACTGCACTGACTTCTGGGCTGGCCATCTTTGGTTGAGGTTACCTGCTCTATAGCTGAAACAAAGTTACCGTATTGGCTGATGCCGATTAGGTTTGAATGAGATTTTCTTGCCCGTGAAAAATGTTGTTTGAGGGCTTTGGTTAATGACTTGCGGTCTTTGGTTTCTATCATGACTTTGTCGCCATCGACAATTCCCCAATGAATATTTTCAACCGTATGTTTCATCATGGCTTGTAAGTCACGCAGGTTATAAGCCTCTACATAGTTTTTAACGGTTGCGATGTTATCCCTGTTTTTTGATGGTTTTTTTGTGTAATGGATTTGAAAACCGGGGTTATTCTTTGCACTAACTGTTGCTGTTATCGTTTGTTCGGCTGAATTTGCTTTACTGGTTTGTTGGTATTCAATCACTTGCGGAAAATCATGCTTGGCATTTTCAAACTTTAAGTATTGGTCAGAGCAAGCAACCAGTTTAAACGCTACAGGTAAGGCATTTTGCGGTGTTTTGGCCCAGTAAAATACACCGCCAGACATTTCGACTATTTCGAGCGATTCAACAAAAGGTGGTTTGTCTTGGTTTAACTGTTTTGTAACGCCTGTGCCTTTGAAGTGTTGCGCGTCAATGCGTTGCCAATCTTCGTTGATTTGAACTTTTTTGCTGCTCGATTGCCATTTTCCCAGTAACAATTGGGCTGATTGTAGGGTATTACAAGTGGTTTTTGCTGCGGTAGCGTTAGCAAAACTGTTGTTAGATGCTATCGCTAGTAATATAAGAAATAACCGTGTGTTCATTCTTCTGCTCGCTTTAACCGTTGTATTTGGGTTATTAATATTGTCATTTGCCCTTAAAAACTGGCGGCTTGTCTGTTCATCGCCAGCTTAAACGTAAATGTTTGTTTTGACCATAAATTCATAG
Source organism: uncultured Alteromonadaceae bacterium (assembly GCA_938085045.1). Classification (GTDB taxonomy): domain Bacteria; phylum Pseudomonadota; class Gammaproteobacteria; order Enterobacterales; family Alteromonadaceae; genus JABSOG01. Next base: position 8,199 of record CALKGI010000003.1, on the reverse strand, counting down.
GGTTTTCAAATGTTGTTAAGCAGATTGATAAGTTGAAATAAAACCGATGAACTCATAAACTAATTAAAGGGCAATTGTATTTCACAAGGTGGAACGACTATCGACATGAGTAAATCAAACTGTGCGTCAACACTGGTGGCACCACAATCCCAAGACTATGTCGAAAATCTTGAGCAACAGGTTGAGCAGCTAACATTGCAGTTGGCTCAACGAGACCAACAATTGCTCAAGAGCCAGCAACAACTCAACCAAACCAACCAAAAACTTGATGAAACCCAAGCCGATATATTGATGTTCGAAGAGCTCGGTCGCTATCTCACTTCTTCGCTAGCCCTTGAGCAGGTGATTGAACATATTCATCACAGCTTTGATGTGTTTGATGCCGACGTATTTTTGCTTGGTATTTTAAACCACGACAAAATAGAAGTACCTGTGGTGGTGGTTGAGCATCAACAATTGGCACCACTAGAGATTAGCCTTAATGATGAGGCAAGCCCTGCGGTATGGTGCGTGAAGAATAAAAAAGAGCTATTGATTTTTGAAGAGCAAGACCTGCTAAAGTATTTTACCCCAGAGCAAGTTGCCCTAAAACGTGGCAAACAAATGAATACCATCGTCTATCAACCCTTGATGATTGGCGATAAATTAGTGGGTTGTTTGAGCGTACAAAACCCCGAGGCTTACGCTTATAACAGTGAGCAAATCGAGATGATCCGCACGCTTGCTGCCTATTCAGCTATTGCTGTGGCGAATGCGCTGGGTTACAAGCAACTAACCGAAACCTTAACCGCACTGCAAAATACCCAAAAGCAGTTGGTATTAAAAGAAAAAATGGCCTCTTTGGGGACTTTGACTGCTGGTGTCGCCCATGAAATCAATAATCCGGTTAACTTTGCCCATGTCGGCGCTGAAAACCTTTCGGTTGATTTGTTGCGCTTCGAAACGTTTTTGACTGAGTTAACCGACGGTGAAGAAGACAAAGAAGTGTTAGAAGAGTTTGCTGCTCAATTCGCGCCTTTATATGAGCATATCAGCACTATTAAAACCGGCACAAGGCGAATTAAAAATATTGTTCAAGACTTACGGGGCTTTACCCAATTAGATAGTTCGGCAAAAAAATCTACTGATATTGTAGAGTGCATACAATCGACCATTAACCTGATTAAAACCCAGCATGTTGATGTGACCAAGTTCATTACGGTTATGGAGCCTGTTGATGAAATTATGAGTTACCCTGCTCAGCTAAATCAGGTGCTTATGAACGTTGTGGTCAACAGTTGCGATGCCATTCGCGAAAAGCAGCGCCAGCAAAACTCCAACAAACTCGGGCACATCACTATTATTTGCTCAATGCAGCAAGCTAACATTGTTATCACCATACAAGATAACGGTTGCGGCATGACAGAGGCGGTTAAAAACAAGATGTTTGAACCGTTCTACACCACCAAAGTGGTGGGTAAGGGCACCGGTTTAGGCATGGCCATTTCGTTTGGAATTATTAAAGACCACAACGGCAGCATCGAAGTGGACTCTACCCCAGACAAGGGCACTTTAGTCACCATTTGTTTACCGACATGAAAAAGCGTAACAATAAAAAACCGTAGTTAAACTGCTTTTTAAGTGTCTTCATAGGTTACTCTTTACGTTTCTTTTAATTAAACTGGCTGCTGAGAGTTCATTTCGGATAAATAACCATTATGACAAGAAGACTTGATAGGCCCCAGGCCATTGATGTTGGTTCTATATCACTTCGCCATTCTTTGACAACCCAAACACTGATCTCGATGGGACTCAGGGTGACCTTAGTGGTATTTGCGGTGTCTATACTCAGTTATTGGCACATTGTGCAAACCCTCGAAAACCAAACTTACGATAAGCTGGCCAAGTACATTCAAGAAAGAGGCGAAAAAGAAAGCATCATTTTTGAGCAGGCCCAAGCGAACCAACAGGTATTTAAGCAACAATTTTTGCTCCTCAATGCGCATAATAAAAATACCTCCGCCCAAGAATTTGATCAATTGTTTGAAAAAGCAGCCGATGGTACGACACGAATGCACCAAGCGTTGTTTGATGGGCGGGTGGGTAGCAATGGTATGATCAGCCGTCACAATTCTGCTTTTATTGGCGCTACGGCACCGCTTAATGATCAGGCTTTTCGTGATCGTTTAGTCAATGCTTATCGTTTACTCGACCGTTTTGGCCCCACTTACCGCACTGTGTTTGAAAACGTTTATGCCTCATTTCCTGAAAATGCGATCATCGTGCACTGGCAAGAGCAGGCTTGGGGGTCGAATGCCCAAACCGATATGAACGTTCATGAACAAGAATGGTTTACTGTTGCGAACAAAACCAACAACCCCTTTCGACAATCAGTGTGGACCGGCTCATATTATGACGATACCGCCAAACAATGGATGGTCTCGTGCGAAACACCAATAGATTATCAGGGGCAACATTTACTCACAGTGGGTCATGATTATTTGTTGAATACGCTGTTCGAACGGGTTTTTAATGACAAGCTCGAAGGTACTTACAACTATATTTTTCGCGAAGATGGACGTTTAATTGCCCACCCTGACAAGGTCGATTTATTGAGTCAGGCCGGTTTGGCGCTCAACATTGCCGATATGAATGACCCACAATTGTTTAGCCAATATCAGCAGGTGATGAAGAATATCAAGGGTATTGGTGTCAATACCAAGGTTTTTATTAACGACGAGCAAGACGCTTTTATCGCAGTGTCAAAAATCAAAGGCCCAGATTGGTGGTTTGTCACTTATTTTCCCAAACAGCTATTGTCGTCTACCGCCCTTGATGCGGCCAAGTTTATTTTTATTCTCAGCCTGATATCGCTGATTGTTGAGCTTGTTATGTTGTTTATGGTGCTGCGCTACAAGATTGTTGGCCCGCTGAAAACATTTGTTGCTGCATCGACCCAAGTGACCCAAGGCCATTACGACGAAGTGGCATCTGGCAAGTTACATTTGCCTGAAAAGCGAAATGATGAAGTCGGGTTACTGGCTCGAATGTTGCGCATTATGGCCCAGCGCATCAACAATAATGTCGAAGAAATGAAACACCTCGACCAGCTTAAAGACGACATTTTGGCCAATACATCTCACGAATTAAAAACACCACTAAACGGTATTGTTGGCATTGCAGAGTCGTTACTCGATGGTGCTGCTGGTCAGCTAAATGAAAGGCAGGCTTATAATCTCAATTTGGTGGTTGCCAGTGGCCAACGACTCACCAATTTAGTGAATGACATTCTTGATTTTTCAAAGCTCAAACAGCACGAGTTAGAGTTGCAAATGACCCCTCTAGACATTAAATCTGTGGTCAATCTAGTGGTAGATGTATCACGACCGTTGGTCAACAAAGCCGAATTAACCTTGATTAATCAAATAGATGACGATGTGCCAACGGTTTATGCCGACGAAAACCGAGTGCAACAAATACTTTATAACCTCGTTGGTAATGCGATTAAATTTACTGATGAGGGCACCATAGTTGTGTCTTCTATGGTGCAAGACGACAATCTAGTCATTACGGTGTCAGACTCTGGCATTGGTATTGCGCCGAACAAACTCGATAGCATTTTCGAGTCATTTGAACAAGCCGATGGTTCAACGGCACGTGCATATGGCGGCACAGGGTTAGGTTTGTCGGTGACCAAGCAATTGGTCGAATTGCACAAAGGCAAAATTTGGGTTGAATCTAACGAGGGGCAAGGCACGGGTTTCAGTTTTACTTTGCCTTTGTTTAATACTCAAGGTGATGCACAGGTGGTAGCGAAGCCTGTTGTTAACAATAAGCCGGCACAATCAAAAACCCTCGGTGCACGCACGGTGTTTAAAGAAGATTTTGTTGAGCCAGCGCTTGATGATACGCCGCTATTGTTGGAAGGCGAGGTTGTTACCGATGCTGGTAGAATTTTGATTGTTGATGACGAACCCATCAACCTACAGGTTTTACAAAACCACTTACGATTGAAAAATTATCAGATCACCACCGCCGCTTCTGGCCAAGAGGCGATTGCGGCAATAGAAGGTGAACAAAAATTCGATGCTGTTTTGCTTGATGTCATGATGCCCGGTATGACGGGGTTTGAGGTTTGCCGTCAAATTCGCAGAAAGTATCCTACCAATCAGCTGCCCGTGTTGATGGTCACGGCCAAAGACCGGATTAGCGATTTATCGGCAAGCTTTGGTTCTGGTGCCAATGATTTTTTGACCAAACCGGTGGCCAAAGTTGAACTGCTTGAACGGCTTAAAACCCAAATTGCGGTGGTGCGCTTAAACGACGACTTGAATCAGGCCAACTTCAAATTGCAGCAACATGCTAAGCAATTAGAACAGGAGGTTGCGCAACAAACAGGGCGGTTACGCAAAACCAACAAACAGTTGGTTACAGCAAATGACAAAATTAGTAAAACCACCAAGCAAATGATGATGCTCGAACAACTCGGGCGCTCTTTAACCTCAAGTCTCGAACTAGATAAAGTGATTGAAAACGTTTTTCAAATCGTCAATAACGTACTAGATGCCCAAGTGTTTATGCTGGGCATTCTAGAGGTTGAAAAGGGCGTGATACATGTCCCCTTGATTGTTGAGAATCAGGAAAAAATCGACCCGCTAGATTTCGAATTGAGCGATGTTAACCGGCCTGCGGTTTGGTGTGTACAAAACAAAAAAGAGCTGTTGATCATGAATGAAAGCGATGTCAGTAAATATTTTGACGTTGAGCTGCAACCCGTTAAAGCGGGGATTGACGTAAAAACCTTTATTTATCAACCTTTACTGATTAGCGGCAAAGTCATTGGTTGTTTAAGCATTCAAAACGTCGAAGAAAATGCTTACACCCAAGCACAGATAGAAATGATAAGAACTTTAGCCAGCTACGCCGCAATTGCGCTGGCCAATGCGCTGGGTTTTGAACGGCTTAAAGAGACCTATCAGGCGTTAAAAGACACTCAGCAGCAGTTGGTATTGCAAGAAAAAATGGCCTCGTTAGGTACCTTGACCGCAGGTGTTGCCCACGAAATCAATAACCCTACCAATTTTGTCCATGTTGGGGTCGAAAACCTCGAAGTTGACCTTAAACATTTTGAAGAATTCATTCTTGAATTGGCCGGAGATGATGCTGATAAAGAAGTTTTAGATATTTTAAAAGATAAATTTACACCATTGAATGAACACATCAGCACCGTTAAAGATGGCACCAAGCGAATAAAAACCATTGTTGAAGACTTACGGGCTTTCACTCGGCTTGATGACAGCGCCAGAAAACCTGCCGATATTGTCGACTGTCTTGAGTCGACCGTTAACCTAGTCAAAACCAAATACCTCGAAGTCGTGGAATTTGTTGTCGACTTAAAACCAATTCCCGACATGGTGTGTTACCCAGCCAAACTGAATCAAATGTTTATGAATTTGATAGTCAACGGCTGTGACGCCATCAGGCAAAAACAAGCAGAACAAAGTGATAAATGCCCTGGTCAAATCACCATCACCTGCCAAGCTTTGGCTGATGCTGTCACGGTCACGGTGCAAGATACTGGTTGCGGGATGAGTGACGACACCAAAAATAAAATATTTGAACCGTTTTTTACAACCAAAAGCGTAGGCGAAGGCACAGGTCTGGGCATGGCCATTTCGTTTGGCATTATCGAAGAACACGGTGGGGCGATTGAAGTGGAGTCTACCGAAGGGGTAGGGACTTTGATTACGGTTTATTTGCCTGTGGGGTGAGCAACGTCAACTTGCCCAACGCTGGATACTTGGGTAAGGTATTGGTTAAGTTCATACGTTACGAAAAACAAGGAAAACCCAAATGTCAGTTTTGCAGCGCCAACAAATCATTAGCGAACAGGAATATCTCGAAGGTGAGTTGGTGAGCGAGATAAAACACGAGTATGTTGATGGTTGCGTTTACGCTATGGCGGGTGCCAGCATGAATCATGAGAGAATTTGTGCCAATGTTATTCGTCACTTCGGTAACCATTTGGCTGAGCAACCCTGCGACGTTTTTGGTTCTGACATTAAAGTAAGAACACCTGCTGCCAGCTATCGCTACCCCGATGTCATGGTGGTTTGTGACAATGCTGAAAATAACGATCACTTTACTCAATCGCCGACCATTTTGGTTGAAGTCATTTCTCGCTCAACCCGCAAAAATGATGAAGAAATTAAACGGTTGGAATATATGAATATTTCGACGCTCCAAGAGTACGTTTTGATTGAACAAGATTTTGTTGATATTTGTGTATTACGCCGTGCTAAAAACTGGCAGCCTGCGCATTATTTCTTAGGTGATGAGATTACTTTTGAATCGATTGACATGACGATAGATGTTGCATCGCTTTACCTTAAAGTACTCAATCAAGACATGGATGAATGGCGTGCATAGATAGTTTAAACTGCGATAACCCCCCGTTTGATATCAAATTAAGGATAAACCCCGTGTTTTCATTAAAAGTCGATGAACAAATCAGCCTGGCACTTGTACACCCGTCATTTGCACCGCGTTATGTTCAGCTGGCCAAAGACAATTATGAACAGTTAGCAAAGTGGTTGGTTTGGCCCCCGCACTGTAAAACAGAGCAAGATTTTCAAGGTTTTATCTCCCGCTCACTACACGATTACGCCGATGGAAAAAGCATGGTTTGTGGCATTATCTTTAATGGTGAATTGGTGGGCAACGTGAGTTTCAACAACATAAACCGCAGTCTGAAAAAAGTGGAAATTGGCTATTGGTTAGCGAAAGATTTTAACGGCAAAGGCATTATTACTCGGGTATGCGAAAAGTTGATTGAATATGCTTTTGAACAACTGGATATCGATAAAATAGAAATTTGCGCTGCGACTGAAAATACCGCAAGTCGAGCGGTATGTTTACGACTGGGTATGACGCTTGAAGGGGTTATCACCCATGCTGAAAACATCAATGGCCGCATTGTTAGTCATGCGGTATATGGTTTATCTAAAACCTAACAGTTTATCTCGGGTAAAAAACTGACATCCTCAGCTGTATCGTCTATATTTTTGCGATTGTTGTACTAAACTCAAAACTCTGGCTCGTGCACAAACGTAATAGATCACTAGAAAATGTAAGGGTCTGTTGATCTTTGGAGTGGATTTTTGCAGCGAGTTGTTTGTTCTTTATACAAGGCAGAGGTGATGCAGTGTGGTTGTTCCACATAAATCAGCGATAACGCAGTAGAAAGGACAAACAAACGCTGCCCTTCGGGTTCGTTTCAAAGCACTTTACTCTTTGTTGCCCGTTATTCACTTAGATGACTAGGTATCATAACGGCCGCCGCGATTAAAGCGCTTTGAAATCAAACAAAATTTCAACTCGAAAGATCAACAGACCCTAGTAGAACATTGATGCTTTATTTGATCAAACAACCGGAATTACATCCTTTTGCAAGATAACACCCCAAGTGAACCTGAAAACACGACTGACTCAACCATTAAGTTTCGCCATTCGCTGACGACACAAACCTTGTTGCAAATGGCAACCCGAATCACCTTAGTGGTGATGGCTGTGTCGATTTTAAGCTATTTGCACATTGTTCAAACCCTAGAAGTGCAAACCCACGGCAAACTCGCCAATTATATCCAAGAAAGAGGCGCCAAAGACAGCGCCATTTTTGTTTTGGCTCAAGACAATCACAAGGTCTTTAAACAACAATTTCTGCAAATCGTCGATAACGCACCTGATGTTTCTGATGCCGAGTTTAATGCCCTTTTTACCCGCAAAGATGATGGTACAACTCGATTGAAACAAGTCTATTATGATGGATTTAATCGTGATAATGGCATGATTAGCCATCATAATTCTGCTTATGTCGGTAAAGGTGCACCTGTGGATGATCAAGGTTTTCGCAACCGCTTAGTGTATGCCTACCGGCTACTAGACCGATTTGGCCCGGCTTGGACCACCCGTTTTGCAAACCTCTACACTGTTTTTCCTGAAAATGGCGTGGGCGTATACTGGCCCGGTTATGCTTGGGGAACCGATGCCACAGTTGATTTGATCACCAGCGAAGAAGAATGGGGTTATGTAGCCGACAAAGCCCACAATCCCAGCAGGGTCTCGGTGTGGACCGGACTGTATTACGACCAAATCGCCGATGAATGGATGGTGTCATGCGAAACGCCGATTGATTATGAAGGGGAGCAGTTAATCAGCGTT
>CALKGI010000002.1 GCA_938085045.1 uncultured Alteromonadaceae bacterium | reverse complement strand
TTGGGGTGGGGTCGTGGGGGTGACGTTTTGTTTTTCGATGGCTTTTTTACTGTTCAAAAAAAGTCGTTCTTTCAAAATTACAATTATTAAAGTGCTGATTCTTACCACGCTCACAGGTGTGGGGTCGTATGTTACAAAATTAGTTTATGACAATTTCGATGATTTAGCTTTTCAACTCGAAAGAGTGACTTCTTTGCTGGACGGAGTGAGTCCAAGGGTCTTTTTAGAAAAGTCTGCATGGGTTGTGTTAAAGCAACGTGATGCTGTAGATGATGTTTTTGGTCAGGGTGTAACGTTTCATTATAAGCTCTATGAGGAGTTATCGATGAAAAATCGGACCACCCAGACAGGCCGAGATAAATCGCTGGGTTATCGAGCTGTTGAGCAAGATTTTTTAGATTTATACGGGATTTATGGCGGCTTGATGACGGCGTGTGTTCTGGGATTTCATTTGTATTTTTGGGTATTGTCGCTGCGCTTGTATTTGTCTAGGCGCTCGGTAGAGTATCTGGGTTGTTTAATGGCGCTCACAATGTTCCTCTTTCACGGTCTTCTTGCGGGACATGCATTGCTCAGTGCGCAGGTCTGTACCTTGATTGGTAGTGTTTATGGGTTTCTCCAGTTCCGTCATAAACACCCTACTGAAGAGGAACGTATGTGAATGGACTTGTTTTAGCCAAATTAAAAGTCAGTAATATTGAGCCAGTCAGTGGCGCTATAGTGCAAAACCCGGTGGTTGATTGGTTCGTTAGACAAAACTGCTTTGCAATATTTAATACTAAGGGATCACCATCATGAAGCGTATTGTCGGCTTTGCGCGCCGTTATATTAGTTATATCACCGTATTTGGCTTCACCCTGATTGGCCATGGCATGGGGTTTGGTCGTGAGGTGTCAATTGCTTATCTGTTTGGTACTTCTTCTTTAAGTGATGGCTTGTTAATTGGCCTGTCTCCGATAATGTTCTTTATTGGTGTTTTTGGTGTTGCTTATGCGAACGCCGCCATGACCCGAATTCAAACGCCAGACAACAATGTGTTGATTGAACAGACCCTCTACCCAATTTTGATTGTGGCCGGGGTGGTCGCCGTGGTGTTTTTTACGTTGAATGAGCAAATAGTGTCGTTAATTTCGCCTACGCTCGAAGGCGAAGGTCGATTGGTTGCCAATCAAATAGTCAAGTTTTCGGCGTTTAGTGCAGGTTTCGCAGCGCTGTTTTTTTGGTCCCGAGGGATTCGCCATCTCGAAGGGGCTTTTTTGAAGGTTTCAATCGCCGAGCTAATGCCTAATATTGGTGCTCTACTAGGTATTTTGTTGTTATATAAATTGATGGGCGTGACGGGTCTTGCTATTGGTATTACGATGGGTTTTTTACTTCAGTTTGTTGTGGTGTTCGACGCCAAACGAATTAATTTAAAAGGGTTTTCGTTGGCGGCACTGACCACGCCTGATGCCAAAATTATTTATAGAAATACCGCGTACGCAGCCATTGGTGTGTCGACCATTATTACGTCTTTGTTTGTTGACCGTTATTTTGCTTCACAGATAGGCGAGGGCAATGTAGCAGCCATCAACTTTGCTTATAAAGTGATGACTCTGCCGCTCTATACGGCGGTGTTTGCCATTGTTATCGTGTTGTATCCTAAGCTGATAGCCCTGCGTGATGACCCTGCTCAGTTCGCTTCGGTTAAGTTCAAAATTAACGTGGTTGTGGTTGCGCTTAGTGCAGTTGCTACCGTTGTGTTGATTTTTGGTAGCAAGGAAATCATTTCGTTGTTGTTTGAGCGCGGCGAGTTCGACGCGTTAGCTGTGTCGATGACAGCTCCTGTATTAGTGGCTTACGGGGCAGGTTTAATCGGTCATGGACTGGTGATGTTTAACGCTAAAGTGCGTTATGCACTTGAAGATTTTAAGACGCCATTGCGCGCAGGGTTGGCAGCTACTGTGGTGAACATTGTGCTGGATGTTGTGCTGGTAAAATACTATGGCGCACCGGGCTTAGGCATGGCAACTTCTATCGCAGTCGCGGTTCAGGCCAGTATATTGATATTTTTTGGTGTGAAAACCAAACCGATTAAATAACGAGTAAATCTGCGGGTTAATTAAACTACCTTACAGGTTAACGAACATTTTTTTCAGAACATACGCTTGAAGGTGTTTTAGCGCGTGGCTTTCAGTTTGATTGTGGTATAATCGCCGCAATTTTCTTTGCAGGTCTGCTTTTTGGTCAGGCCATTGCGGCATTGTTAGCAATAGGTGATATGGATAACGATATATTTATACACGATACAGCCGAAGTTTCTGCCAAGGCCCAATTAGGTGTAGGCAGTAAAATCTGGAACTTGGTTCAAATTCGTGAAAACACATCGATTGGCGCGGGTACTATCATTTCTAAAAATTGTTATATCGATTTTTCGGTAACAATTGGCGAACGGGTCAAGATTCAAAACAATGTGTCGGTTTACAATGGCGTGACCATTGAAGACGAAGTGTTTGTTGGTCCTTGTGTGGTATTCACCAATGATTTTAGACCTCGCGCAGTCGCTCCCGACTGGCAGGTGACCCCTACTTTGATTGAAAAAGGCGCTTCTCTTGGTGCCAATTGCACGATTGTGTGCGGTACGACTATAGGCGCTTATGCGATGATAGCGGCTGGCAGCGTCGTTACCCGCTCAGTGGCTCCTCATGTATTAGTTGCCGGAAACCCGGCCAAAGCCATTGCTTATGTTTATAAAAACGGCTCAAAAGTTTTGCCCGAGCATGTTACTGGCGTTAAAGACAATCACGTTGTTTATCAGCATCCGAATGATGGTGAAGTGTTAAGCATCGATAAAAACAGTTTAAAACTATTGCCCCGTTAATGCGGCAATAAAGAGAGATTTCGAGGATTTTGATGATTTCAATGGCTAAGCCTTTTATAGGTGAAGAAGAAATAAACGCGGTAACTGCCGTGATGCGCTCTGGTATGATTGCCTGCGGTGCAGTAGTAACTGAATTTGAATCGGCATTCGCACAATATGGCCAAATGCCCCATGGCGTTGCAACCACCAATGGTACAACTGCTTTGCATACGGCATTGCTGGCACTGGATATAAAACCCGGTGATAAAGTCATCACCACCCCGTTTACGTTTATTGCTTCAAGTAATTCTATTTTGTTTTGTGGTGCGACCCCTGTTTTTGTTGATATCAATCCAGACAGTTATTTGATGGATGCTGACAAACTGGCTGAATACCTTGAAAAAAATTACGATGAGTCAATGAAAGCAATAATGCCGGTGCATTTGTTTGGTCTGGCGTGTGACATGCCGCGCATTATGGCCATTGCTAAGCAATACAACCTTAAAGTGATTGAAGATTGCGCCCAATCTCACGGCGCTGAAATTGACGGTAAAAAAGCCGGTAGTTTTGGTGATGCGTCTTGCTTTAGTTTTTATCCCACTAAGAACATGACCACAGGTGAAGGTGGTGTTTGTTTGTTTAAAGACGAATTGATTGCCAGCAAAGCTCGAAAATATGTCAATCATGGCAGGGTCGACCAATATCTGCATGATGTATTGGGTTACAACCATCGTATGACCAATATTTCGGCCGCCATTGGCCTTGAGCAACTTAAGCGTCTTGACGGTTTTAATCAAAAACGCCGTTTTAATGCAGCTATGTACAATGAATTATTGGCTGGACAAGACAAGTTGGTTTTACCTGCTGTCACTGACGGTTATAAGCACGTTTATCATCAATATACGGTTCGCCTTGAAGGGGCTAGCCGCGATGCACTACAGGCATACCTCAAGGAGCACGAGATTGGTAGTGCGGTGGTTTATCCCTTTAGCATGACGCAGCAGCCGTTTTATAAAGACAGTTGTGAGTATGATTGCGACGATGTTGCGCAAAGTCATGCCACTAAGGTATTGTCAATTCCAGTGCATCCGGGTTTGACAGAAGCAGAAGTAAGCAGGGTAGCCAGCACCATTTTGGCTTTTTTCGTCGCAAAGTAAAATAACAGGTTTGGACAACAAACATGAATAAACCCACAAAGACTGTAAGAATTGGTATTGTTGGCGCTGGCAGCATGGGCCGCAATCACGTTCGTATCGCCAGTTCGCATCCGATTATCCATTGTGCCGGTGTTTATGATCCCAATGATACGGTTGGCCGTGAAGTGGCCAATGTATTTGATGTTGAGTATTTTGGTCAGTTAGACGATTTGCTTAATGCGTGTGAAGCGATTGTTATTGCCTCGCCCACCTCAAGTCACTTTGAAATCGCCAAGGCCGCCATTGAAGCTGGCAAACATTGTTTAATTGAAAAGCCCATCACGGTGACGGTTGAGCAAGGTGAAGAACTCATTAGAATGAGCGAGGAGCATGGCACTATCATTCAGGTGGGTCATGTTGAGCGTTACAACCCAGTTTTCCCTGAGTTGAAGAAGATTGTCGACCAAGAAGATATTCTGGCCATTAATTCTAACCGTTTGAGTTACAACGTTAGCCGCGCCAACGATGTTGATGTGGTGCTTGATTTAATGATTCATGACTTAGATGCCATTAACCAGATTTTGGGTGGCAACCTTGAAGTGGTTGGTGCCAGTGGCGGTTGTTTCCACTCACCTAATTATGACCATGTAAGCGCTGAATTGATGGCTCCAAACGGTTCTGTTGCCACTGTGATTGCCAGTAAGGTGTCGCAAACCAAATATCGCATGCTTAACATCAGCTGTTCTGATTGTTATATCAAGGTCGATTTTTTGCGTAAAGAGATTGAAATTAATCGTCGCGCAGTGGGCCGTTATATCAGCGACTTGCAGGAAGTGACTTATAAACAAGAGTATTTGGTTGAACGTGTATTTGTGCCAAATGTAGAACCTTTGATGGCAGAGCACAGTAATTTTGTTGAGTCGATACTCGAAGATAAAGAACCGCTAGTCACGGCTTATCATGGTGTTGAAGCGTTACGATTGGCGATTAAAATTCAACAGTTATGCAAAAAGTAATTATTCGTTTATTAGATATTGTGATTGGGTTGACAGCATTAATTATGCTGTCGCCGGTGCTTATTGTCGTGTCGGTGTTGGTGTTTTTTGATTTAGGCTTTTCGGTGTTCTTTGTCCAAGAAAGGTTTGGCTTGGATGGTAAGCCTTTCAAAATGCTCAAGTTTAGGAGCATGAGAAACGTTGAGCTTGATGGTACCGAGCAGGTCGAAAAGGTTAACGAATACACCATTAAATTAAAAAATGACCCGAGGATCACGCGCCTTGGTGCCATTATTCGTAAGACCAGTATCGATGAATTGCCACAGCTGTTTAATGTGCTGACAGGTACTATGTCGCTGGTAGGCCCACGACCATGGGTGCCTGCTGAGTACGAAAACTTTCCTAAGTCGTGGTTTTCACGCTTGAAAACCAAACCCGGCATCACAGGGTTGGCTCAAATCAACGGTCGTTCAGACCTACCAATGGAAGATATTATTCGCCTTGATAACGAATGGGCTAAACGCTTTTCGGTGCCGTTTTATTTTGAAATCTTGATTAAGACTGCACTTAGTATTGTGAAGGGTAAAAATACTTACTGACTTTTGGTTTGGCGCTACGCGCCTTAAGAGCAAGAGCTTCACACGGAGACACGGAGGTTCACGGAGGAAAAGAAAAAATGGGAAAGACAAAACCAAAAAGGTAAATATTGCCCTGCATTGCTCTAACATAATACATCCATGTATTTGTCCGTGTGAAGCTTTTGACTTTGATTTTAGCCTCAAAGCCAAAGCGCTCCAAAACCCTACAAAGTTTTAGCCAAGTCTTTGATAACCTGTTTAAAATCTTCACCCAACACATCATGTTTTATGCCGTATTCGAGGTTGGCTTTCATATAACCGAGCTTAGAACCACAGTCATTGCTTTTACCTGTCATGTAAAAGGCGTTAACAGGCTCTTGCTTCATTAATGACGCTATTGCATCGGTTAGTTGAATTTCGTCACCTGCGCCAGGTGGGGTGAAGTCTAGGCATTCCCAGATTTTGCTCGACAATACATAACGGCCAACCACTGACAAGTTCGATGGTGCAGATTCTACATCTGGCTTTTCGACGATGCTCGACATTGGTGCTGATTCACCGGGCGCCAGTTCTTTACCATTCAAATCACCGATACCGTACTGATTTACTTCTGCGCGAGGCACTTCTTCGAGCATGATTTGGCTGGTGCCGTCTGCGTCAAACAATTCAAGCATTTTGGCGAGGTTTTCTGTTTTCAAATCACAGCTGTGTTCGTTGATTAATACGTCAGGCAAGATAACGGCAAACGGGTTTTCACCCACAACCGGACGTGCTGCCAATATGGCGTGACCCAATCCTTTGGCTTCGGCTTGGCGAATATGCATGATGCTGACGTCTTTGGGGCAGATGCTTTTGACTTCGGCCAGTAATTGTCTTTTAAGACGTTTTTCGAGCTGCGCTTCGAGTTCAAAACTGGTATCGAAGTGGTTTTCGATGGAGTTTTTACTAGAGTGGGTGACCAACACAATTTGCTTGATGCCCGCAGCTATAGCCTCTGCAACGACATATTGGATCAAAGGTTTGTCGACTACCGGCAACATTTCTTTTGGGATAGCTTTGGTGGCTGGCAACATGCGTGTGCCTAGGCCTGCGACCGGTATGACCGCTTTTTCTATTTTATGACTCAAGTTCTAGTCCTGTTATTTTATTTTTGTGAATTCTCGTGGTGTATTTAGAGGTTTCGTTTACGAAACCTCGGTACCCGACGCCTGCAAATCAGCATGATAAGACGAACGAACAAATGGGCCGCACGCCGCATTGTCGAAGCCTAGCTCATCGGCTGCGGTTTTTAGCTCAGCAAACTCATCGGGTGATACATAACGTTTAACTGCCAAGTGATGGATGCTCGGTTGTAAATATTGGCCAACAGTTAACATGTCTACATCGTGCTCGCGTAAATCTTTGAGTACTTCGACGATATCTTCGTTAGTTTCACCCAAACCGACCATCAAACCTGATTTGGTTGGAATAGTAGGGTGCATTGCCTTGAAACGCTTTAACAACTCTAATGACCATTTGTAATCTGCACCCGGACGCGCTTCTTTGTACAAATGAGGCGCTGTTTCTAGGTTGTGGTTGAACACGTCTGGCGGGTTTTTGTCGAGAATTTCTAATGCTTTGTCCATGCGCCCTTTAAAGTCAGGTACTAAAATTTCGATTTTGATTTCAGGACATAACTTGCGAATTTCGCGAACACAATCGGCATAATGCTGTGCACCACCATCACGCAAATCATCGCGGTCGACTGAGGTGATCACCACATATTTAAGGTTCATGTCGCGAATAGTCAGGGCCAATTTTTCAGGTTCTTCGGCGTTAGGTGGTAGTGGTTTACCGTGGCCAACATCACAAAATGGGCAGCGACGTGTACAGATGTCTCCAAGGATCATAAAGGTGGCTGTGCCGTGATTAAAACATTCGGGTAAGTTAGGGCACGAGGCCTCTTCGCATACCGAGTGCAGGCCGTGTTTACGCATTGCAGATTTAATCTTTTGAATTTTCTCGGTCGACTTAGGTAATTTGATTTTTAACCAGTCGGGCTTTTTCAGCATGGTTTTGCGATCACTAGGGATCACTTTTACCGGGATTAATGCCATCTTGTCGGCATCGCGCAGTTTGACACCTGGTTGCAGTCGGGCTGATTTACTCATTGTGATGCTCTAATCCTGTGATGAATGAAAGTTCGGATGCTTGAAACAAGCGGGACAAATGTTCTGTGAGTTGCTGTTCTATTGGTGCAAAGGTTGGTGCATCAGCAAAGTCGGTGCATTGGATCATTTGAAGCCCAGCATAACCACAAGGGTTGATACGCAAGAAGGGTTCAAGGTCCATGTCGACGTTCAGTGCAAGGCCGTGAAAAGTACAACCTTTACGGACTCTAAGGCCCAAAGAGGCAATCTTTTTACCATCAACATAAACGCCCGGCGCATCGGCCTTTGGTGCCGCTGTGATGTTGTGGTCGGCCAAAGTGGCGACGATGGCATTTTCTATCAAGGTGACCAGTTCGCGGACGCCAATTTTTCTGCGGCGCAGGTCAATCAATATGTAAACGACGATTTGCCCCGGACCGTGATAGGTGACCTGACCGCCACGGTCAACTTTAACTACCGGTATATCGCCGGGAAACAACAAGTGTTCGGCTTTACCAGCCTGACCTTGGGTGAATACCGGGTCGTGTTCGACTATCCAAATTTCGTCTTGGGTATTTTCATCACGATCATCGGTGAATTTTTGCATCGCGTGCCATACCGGCACATAAGCATAACGGCCAAGTTGGCGCACGATTAACGGCTGTTGTTGCGCGGCTTGCGACGCTGGTTTTGGCTCTGGCTTTAATTGTGATTCTGACTGAGAGTGTGACAAAGCTGACTCCAACGGATAGTTTATAACACGTATTTGACGATATCGATGTTGCCAAGTTCGTTATAGAGCAGCTCGATATGTTCTTTACTGGTCACAGTAACTGACACTGCGACAGAATGATAGGTGCCTTTTGAGCTGGGTTTGATAGTGGGTGCATAGTCGCCGGGGGCGTGAATTTGCAGCACTTCGATTATTTTTCCCGGTAAGCTGTCTTGAGCCAACCCCATGATTTTAAACTTCATTTGGCAAGGAAAGTCTAACAATTCATCAAACTTAGTGTCTTTAACTGGGTTGTTTACTTTATTACTCATAACAGGGGCTCGGCTCACTATAACAACATAAAAATACGCGCGGGATTATATCAGGGTTGGTTGAGTTTGTGTAGAAACATAACTTTTGTTGTTAGCGTCGGTTTTTTTCTTAATCGCCTCACTATTCACCTATAGGGGTTGCTGAGAATTGGTTTAATCCACTGTGGTTCAACAGGCAGCTGTATCTACATACGGCCAAATAAATCCGTTGTTAAGGATGGTAAAAACGCAGCGTTTGTGTCACGATCCATCGCCCGCAGCTTGCTCCGGCGATTTTTATTTCTAATACACACAATGAAGGTTTTATAAGCTTATTGTCACAAGAGGGGCCAGTCATGGAATTTGATTTTGCCGAGCTGAATGTACATCCAAATACCTTTAATTTTGAGCTGGCAGGTTATCAGCAAAGGGATCCGGCGAAATTACAGTTTGGTATCAATGAAATGAAATTAAAACTGCTGTGGTTGAAAACACCAACAGCCGATTTGGTTTTTGTGTCATTGGATGTGTTGTATTTTCCTGAGTTTCTCGCCCAAGTCATTTATCAATATTTTAGTGAGTATCATGATATCGCTCAGCAAAATATTATCTGCAATGCCACTCATACCCATTCGGCTCCAAGTTTATCCATCCCCTATTTTGGCAAAATCGACAACGATTATGTGGACTCTATTTTGGTCAAGGTGAATGCCTGGATGCCTCAGTTGGGTCAGTCCTTCAAACCCTGCCAATTATGCTTTAATGAAGTTGAAAATACCGCCCACAATACGATGGGCCGTAGACGTTATGTTAGAGATGTATTTAAGCTGTTTTTGAAAAAAAATGTGATGTTGCTACCAAATAAAAAACAGTCGATTGATAATAAAATCAGGATACTGAGTATTGTTGGTGCCAATGACACTGTCGAAGCCGTCATTTATAATTTTTCTTGTCATCCAGTTTTTGCCACCAGTGCCTTGATATCTTCTGATTTTCCCGGCGTTATCAATCAAAACCTAAATACTGGCACGGTTAAATTTTCATTATTTTTGCAAGGTTTTTGCGGCGATATCAGGCCCAATGTGACGACTCGTTCTCCTTTTTCACGCTCGTGGAAGCAGAACTTACGAGTGTTGATTTATGGTCATGTATTTAAAAAAATAGAGCCTCAAGACTTAACCCGGTTTACTGATAAAATGACTGCATTGGTGAGTAACAATTTACAGGGCCAATTGGTATCATCAACTTTTAACAGCCACCACTTTGAATTTACCTTTAAAAGTGTCACCGCGCAGGTGAGTAAACAAGCAGTTATCAAGTTATTTTCAATGGGCAATTTGGTGGGGGTTTCAATTCCGGCTGAGGTCCTCAGTAGTTATTATGATTATATAAAAAGCAAGTTCCCTGACATCGATTTACTGCCACTGGGGTTTTCTGATGGCATGTTGGGTTACCTTCCTTTATATTCACAAATTCCCGAGTTGGGATATGAGGTGACGTCAGCTAAAAACTACGGCTGGGATAGTCATTTGGATAGCGATAACCTGAAAGATTTTGTCAGCCTTTTGGTTGAAAATATTAGCCAAGTATTACAGCAGGATAAGAGGATAACGTGAATACATATAGTAAAGAGGACCTGACAGCTCACCTAAGAGAGCTGGGCGTCAATGAAGGTGACACATTGTTTGTTCGTGCCACATTGCAAAAACTGGGTAAGATTGAGGCCCCTTTTAAAAAAACCATCATGGATGCGTTGCTCGAAGCGGTTGGCCCCGAGGGGACATTGTTGACACTGGGGTTTACCAAAAGCTTTTTTCTCGGCATAGGTGCCGACAAACCTGAACATATTTATACTCAGGATACCATGCCCGAAACGGGTGCTTTGGGTAAGTTGTTTCACGCTCACCCTCAGTGCAAGCGCAGTACTCATCCTACCAATTCGTATCTGGCTATTGGTAAAAATGCGCAAGTTCTGACTGAAAACCACAACGAAAATTCACTTTCTTATGACCCTATGGGCACCCTCATCGAATTGAAAGGTAAAATGTTGTTATTGGGCTGTTTACAAGATAGCCCCGGTTTTACCACTGTGCATTATGTTCAGCAAAAACTGGGCCTGACTAAACGCTCGATTTTATGTAACTTGCTCAAGGTTTACTTTAATAAAGACGGTAAAAAAACGTTGTTCAAACGGGTGGATATCGGGGGTTGCAGTGCCGGCTTTAAACGTCTTTACATTGATTATTTGGAACAGAATATTCTAAAATCGGGTAAGATTGGCAATGCATCATCACTGCTGATTGGTGCCCCAGAAGCTTATGAGATTGAATATAAGCGATTGCAGGAAAATAACAAATACTTCATGTGTGAGAACCCATTATGCACCAGTTGCCGCATGACGTGGTGGTTTAGCCTATCGAGTATGCCGAAGTTTGTTGTGCAAAAAACCTTTCATATTATTAAGTCACGTTTAACTAGCGCTAATAAGCCTAAATCTTAATTCGGCTTATTAGCAGCGTTGTAAAAGACAAGCTTTACCAGCAAACCTATTTAAGAATGTGGGTGCAAGTCTTGGTAGAGCTTGAGCAAGTTGTCACAGACCGTTGACAACTTGTATTTTTGACTGCTGCGTATACCGTGTTGACACAGCTGCGCGTATTGTTCGTCAGGCATGTTAAGTTTTTCATCGACAAAATTCGCCAAGTTTTGTCCAATCCAATCATCATCATTGTCGATGATATAACCATTTACTCCTTGCTCGATTTGTTCGGTAGAACCATAAGTGGCACTTGCTATCACAGGTGTGCCTGTGGCCATTGCTTCTGCCATTACCAGACCAAAAGATTCTTTATGAGACAGGTTGATAATAAAACGGCTTTGGCCATAAAGTTGGTGTAATTTCTCGGCTGTGGCATTTTCAAGAAAATATTCAACTTGGTGTTTGGTGTTACGCATTTTCTCTACCAAAGCATCGTCACCGTGGCCAAGTACGGCGATACGTAGTGTTGATTGACTCGTTTGCATCAGTTTATACAGTCGGTCTTTGCCCTTGTTGAAGTCAAGTCGTGAGGCAAACAACAAGTCATACTTTTTTTGTGGTATTTCTGGATGCGGTTTAAACAAGTCGAGAATGCCTGCACAAAGGATCGCCGGTGTTTTTGTTAACTCTAAGGTGAACTGTTCTTGAAATGCCTTGCTGACAAAGACTGTTTGATCAACGAATTTAAAGCACTTGCGATAAATTAGGCCATTCTGATTGGTGTTATGCACATCACTGCCGTGAAAAGTCACCATTATTTTGACTTTTGGTGCACGTATAAATTTGTACAATACAGCCAGTACAATGGTTGGGAAATAATAGTGGACATGAATAACATCCAGTTTCTTGACGCTCAGCACGTAATGCCACACAAAACCCAGCATAAAACGGATATATTTAATTTTGTTTAGAAAGGTAAATACTAAAAAAGGTGTTAGATAATAGTAATTTATTGATTCAAATTGGCCAGTGGCCTTAAGTGCTTTATATTGGTTATCAATGAATCGACCATATGCTGGAAAAACCCTGTTTGGGCCCATATTAGCAAGGATGAGTAGTCGCACGCAGGGTACTCCATTTATTCTAAGTTAATATTGTCTGGCACCGCGTTCATTAACGGCTGTGGTTATGGTTAAACCATAAATTGGGGGTAGTAAAAAACGCGCAGTATAGCATTTTTTGTGTGTCAGATAAAAAGAGAAATTAGCGCATTTGTGTTCAAACCCAAAGTGGGTTGATACTCACCCACAAGAGCGCTCAAATCAGCTTACAAAATTCATTAAGGTATTAAAATTGAGCGGATTTTTGGCTTGTCTGCTTACATTTTGCGCGAGGTTAACACGTAAAAATAACTCTTTTTACCGTTTGAAGTGGATGATGAGTGGATACCTTGGAACTGCCACCAATCTTGAAGTCTCATCTGGGCAAACACAAACTCCCAAATCTTGTCTTTGTACTCAAACCCCATTATCTCGCAGGTATTCGTTTTGCAACTGACAGCCTCAAGGCGAACGTCAGCGTTCATTTCGTGCATAGTGATAAAGTCTTTGATGTTATTTTCCATCAACAGCGCCCAGTCGTAATCGCGGGTTTCTTGGTGGAAGTCATCGTAGTTTTTGACGAAAGTGCCACTTCTGCCCACAAGTGCGTTAGAAAAGGGCTTGGGTAGCCGCTGTTGTGCTTCTTCTTTGCTGATGGTGCGCTGGGTGTCTGGTTCATCGGCTGTTTTTGATGGGTTTGTGTTTTGCACGCTTTGCGCATCGATATTGGTTTGACGTTCGTCTTGGAACTGTTGCGCTTGCAATTCAAGTTGAGATTCTAACTGGCTGATTTGATTTAATAGTTTATTGATGGTGGCATCTTTGTTGTCAGTGACCATTTTTTTCGCCATGGTTTGTGCTTTTTGGCGGGTTTGAGGAGAAATGGTCTCTATTGGCTGAGTTGGTGATGTTTGTTGTTGGCTGGTCGGTAGTGAAAGTTCAATCGTTTCAACTGGTGCTGGAGGCGCTTTTTGATTGTTGGCAATGAGATAACCTGCGCCAAAGCCGGCGATAGCGGTGATTACTGTGACGAGGTGCTTCATTGATTTTCCTTGTTTACGGTTTTAGGGGCCCTGTGTGGCTCTGGGCAATTGCTACGTGCATTGCTCTAACCCCTGCATCCTTGCAGGCGGGCCCAGCGTAGCAATGAACTGTCAGAGTTGTTTAATCAAACTTACGTTTTACGTAGTCAACAAACTGACTAAACATCCCACCTTCAGCCACTTCTTGCAAAGCAACTAACGGATAAACCGCTACATCTTCGCCATCTAACAATAGGTGTAATTTACCAACTACATCGCCTTTGGCGATTGGTGCCTCTAACTCTTTGTCGAGTTGGAATTTGGCTTCAAGGTTTTTGCGTTGGCCTCTTGGAATGGTGATTGGCGCGCTTTGTAATATACCTAAATCAACTTCTTCTTTGTCGCCCATCCAAATGCGTTGGGTGGCAAATACTTTACCGGCTTTATACGGGGTGATGGTCTCAAAAAAGCGAAAGCCGTAGTTAAGCAGTTTTTTGTTTTCGGTTTTTCTGGCACGCTCGTTGTCGGTGCCCATTACAACGGATATTAGTCTCATGTCGCCTTTGGTGGCTGAGGTGATTAGGCTGTAACCTGCTGAGCTGTGGTAACCGGTTTTTATGCCGTCGACATTAAGGCTGTTGTCCCACAATAAGCCGTTGCGGTTGTATTGTTTAATACCATTGTAGGTATAGGATTTTTGTGCGTATATTGCATATTCTTCGGGGACATCGCGAATTAATGCTTTGGCCAGAATAGACATGTCTCGTGCGGTAGTGTAATGCTCGCCAGAATGCAGACCGTGGCTGTTTTCAAAATGTGAGTCGTTCATGCCAAGGCGCTTGGCGTGTGCATTCATCAAATCGGCAAAGGCGCTTTCTGAACCCGCTATATGCTCAGCCATAGCGACACAAGCATCGTTGCCTGATTGGACGATAATGCCTTGGTTCAAATCTGCAACACTGACTTGCTTGCCGACTTCGATAAACATTTTTGATGAATCTGGAAAGTTTTTGGCCCAAGCTTCGTTAGATATGGTGACCATGTCAGACGAGTTGATGTTGCCCGCGTTGAGTTCGTGGCCAATTAAGTAACTGGTCATCATTTTGGTCAAGCTGGCAGGCTCTAGCTGAATGTCAGCGTTACTTTCTGATATCACTTTGCCTGTAGTGTAATCAATTAAGATGTGGCCTTTGGCGTTGATTTTGGGTGGTGAGGGAATAATAGTTTGCGCTTGAACGGAGAAGGTGGCTAATCCAAATAATGTACCTGTAAGGATTGCACTTGAGAAAAGCGAGACGATATATCTTTTACTATTTTTAATCATTTTTAGTACTGCTACCGTAATAAAGAGCGTGGGAGTCGGTTTTATACCCAAGTGACCTCAAAATGCGGATTCAGCGCCTTTGAAGTGACTTGGGTATAACGCTCAATTATGCGGGAGTGAAGGCTTAGTGTAAAGCATGTAAGCGCTGGGATAACCTTTATTTTTCAAGGCGCTAATCAAATCTTGTGCTTGTTGTTTGTCTTTAAGCGGTCCAAGCCTGAGTTTGAACAGGCCATTTTCTTGCGCGGTGGCACTGGCATGATTGAAAAAGGTCGATAATTGTTTCGCTGTTTTACTGACTTTGTCACCATCGGTACTCGCTAAAATTTGCACATATAGCTGTTTTTCACTTGAAGTGCTGGCTTGTTCTGGTGTTGCGACGGGTTTTGGTATTGATTCGACTGGTGCTGGCGGCCATGTTTGATTTTTACCAACACTAATGACTTCAAGCCCTACATTGGCGGTGCCAGTGCTTAGCATACCCAGTGCATAAGCCGCTGAATATGATAGGTCGATGACGCGGTTAGCGTGGAAAGGACCACGGTCATTGACTCGAACTATTATCGATTTTTGGCTGTCGAGGTTGGTGACACGCACAAAGCTCGGGATGGGCAATGTCTTGTGGGCGGCGGTCATGGCAAACATATCGTACACTTCGCCGTTGGCGGTTTTATGGCCGTGAAATTTTCGGCCATACCAAGAGGCAATGCCTGTTGCTTTGTAGTCTTTTGCCGTTTTAAGTGGCACGTAGCGCTTGCCCCTGACGGTATAGGGTTTGATTGACCAAGGGTATATCGGCTGATATTCGGGTTTAGCATCATTGGTCTCTAAACTGGTCGGTTTACGCAGTGGTGCTTGATCTGATTTCATGTCGTAGCGGCCACTATTAACGCAGCCGACAAGTATCAGGGTCATTATTGTTATTATAAGTGTTCTCACTTGCTTACCCCTGTGCTAACAATCGTCGATGGGTGCTGATTGACATCAACACACCAAATCCGGCCAGTAGGGTGACCATAGATGTGCCACCATAACTGACCAACGGAAGTGGCACCCCAACCACAGGCAACAAGCCCGACACCATGCCGATGTTGACAAAGATATAAACAAAAAAGGTCAAGGTGATGCTGCCTGCCAATAGTTTGCCGTAGGTTTCTTGGGCTTTGACCGAGATGTACATGCCACGGGCAATGATAAAGATGTAAATGCACAACAAACCTAATACGCCCAGCAGGCCAAATTCTTCGCTGAAGACTGCGAAGATAAAATCGGTGTGGGGTTCAGGAATAAACTCAAGCTGTGATTGGGTGCCTTGCAACCAACCTTTACCCTGAACGCCGCCAGAGCCGATGGCAATTTTTGATTGAATGATGTGGTACCCGCTGCCAAGTGGGTCGGTCTCAGGATCTAAAAAAGTTAATACTCGTTGTTTTTGATAGGTGTGCATGAAAAATGTCCACATTACATACACTGCAACCGGGGCCATTGCCGCCAAAAAGGCCAACAAGGCCCAGCTCATGCCACTGAGAAACAGGGCAAAAAAACCTGAAGAGGCGATAAGAATCGAGGTGCCCAAGTCAGGTTGTTTAGCTATCAGCAAGGTTGGAATTGCCATGATTATGGCGCCTATCACTATGTGTTTAAACCTTGAGGGTAGGTGATATTGGCTGAGGTACCACGACATCATCATCGGTAATGCCAGTTTCATGACTTCTGAGGGTTGGAATCTGGTCACCCCTAGGTTAAGCCAACGCTGAGCCCCTTTACTTTGTATTCCAATGACCAGTACTGCAATCAACAAGGTGATACCGAACAGGAAAAATACAGGTGTCCAGCGCCGATAGGTCATGGGGGGAATTTGAGCAAGAATGAACATGGCGACGAAACCAATGCCCAATCGCACTGAGTGTTTAAACACCTGATTCGTACTTTCGCCACTGGCGCTGTACAACACAGCAAGGCCCAGTGACATCAGGATTAATAGTCCAACTAATAACGGGCCATCGATGTGAAGGCGAAACCAGATTGAGCGTTTGGCGGGATTATTGACCATTGGCGATTAATTTGTCCTTGTTGTTGAAGTACTTGTCCATGATCATGCGGGCAACGGGGCCTGCTTCTGAGCCACCGTGTCCGGCATTTTCTAGGGCTACGGCGATGACTATTTGCGGGTCATCAAACGGGGCGTAACCAATAAACATGGCATTGTCGCGGTTTCTTTCTGAGATTTTCTTTTCGTCGTATTCTTCATCTTCTTTCATGCCAATAACCTGAGCAGTACCGGTTTTTCCGGCCACTGTGTATTTGGCTGTTCTGAAAATTTTATGGGCAGTACCGCGCACGCTTGAAACCGTTTGTTCCATGGCATTGAGCACTATTTGCCAGTTTTTTTCATCGGTTAAGGTAATGGGCGGCCGGTCGGGGTCTTCGGTATTGATGATGTCATTTTGGTCGGCTTTTTGAACGCGCTGTTGCATCACAAAATGTGGTGGGCGAATAATGCCTTTGTTAGCCATGGTGGCAGTGGCTGCGGCCAGTTGTAATGGGGTTGCGGTCCAGTAACCTTGGCCAATGCCTACCGATATGGTATCTCCGGCATACCAAGGTTGGTTGTGCTGTCCTCTTTTCCACCCTCTTGAGGGCATATTCGCGCCGGTTTCTTCATGAATATCGACCCCTGTTCTTTCACCAAAGCCAAACTTGCCCATAAAGTCAGTGATCTTGTCGATGCCCAATTTATAAGCGAGGTCGTAATAGTAGATGTCGCAAGACTGTGCGACTGACATGCTTAGGTCAACTTTACCATGGCCCCATTTCTTCCAATCACGCCACTTACGTTTAACATTGGGAATGCGGTAAAAACCTGGGTCGTGAATAGTTGTTGTTTCGGTAACAAGACCATCTTCAAGGCCGAGCAGCGCCAAAAAAGGTTTAACAGTTGAAGCGGGAGGATATCGCCCTTGGGTGGCACGGTTTATTAATGGCCTGTCGAGCGAGGTGATTAAAGGGCTGTAGTCTTTGGAACTAATGCCATGAACAAACAGGTTTGGGTCGTAACTTGGGTTGCTGTAAAGGGCCAATATGCCGCCATCTTTTGGGTCGAGTACCACAACAGCGCCTCGTCGGCCTTTAAGGGCGGCTTGTGCGGTTTTTTGCAAATCGATATCAAGGGTTAATATTAGGTCATTGCCTGGAATTGGGGCGTCAACTTTTAGCGTTCGTAATATTCGGCCACGGCTGTTTATCTCTACTTCGCGGTAACCGATTGTGCCGTGGAGTTCGTTTTCGTAATAGCGTTCAAGCCCCTGCTTACCAATATCGTAGCTGCCAGCATAATTGGCACTGTTACCGGCTTGGTCGATATCAACCAGCTCTTTTTTATTGATTTTTCCGACATAGCCAAGTGCATGGGTTAGGGCTTCGCCGTAAGGATAAAATCGAGTGAGGCGGGCCTCGATGCTAATGCCGGGATATTTGTGTTGGTTGACTGAGAATTTTGCTACTTCTTGTTCGCTAAGGTTGTTTTTGAGCGTCAGGCTTTTAAAGCGTCTTCTTCGTTTGAGCTTCTTGGTAAATTTCTCTTGTAGAGCCTCGTCGATAGTCAGTAAATCGGCCAGACTTTTAAGCCACTTATCGGGTTTACCCGATTTTTCGATTAACACGTCAAGCGAGTAAGTTGGGCGGTTTTCGGCCAGTAATATGCCGTTTCGGTCGAAAATCAGGCCTCTATTGGGCGTGATAGGGCGTACACTAATGCGATTGTCATTAGAGCGGGTTTGATAAGTGTCGTGTCTTTGGACTTGCAAGTGGTAGAGATTAGATAATAAGACCAGTATCAGTGCAATCACAAAGATAAACGCGAAAAAAGCCCGCCGAGCGAAGAGGTTCGACTCTGAGCCGTGATCGCGAATAGTGATCTGTTGATAGGGCATATTATTCCCTGTGGTAAGGGTGGTTGTTGTTAATGCTCCATGCCCGGTACAGGCTTTCAGCGACCACGATACGCACCAAAGGGTGGGGCAGGGTCAAGGCCGATAACGACCATTTTTGTTCACTGGCGGCAATACACGAAGGGGCTAAACCCTCAGGACCACCTATCAGTAAACTGACGTTGCGTCCATCCATTTGCCAAGCTTCAAGGTTTTTTGCCAATTGCTCTGTGGTCCAAGGTTTACCTGTGACTTCGAGGGTGACAATGCGGTTGCCTTTGGGAATGGCAGCTAGGGTTTTTTCGCCTTCAAGTTGTAAAATTCGCTTGATGTCGGCATTTTTGCCCCGTTTGCCAGCACCGATTTCACATAATTCAAGGGAAAAGTCCTTGGGAAAACGGCGCTCGTATTCAAGATAACCTTTTTGTACCCAGTCTGGCATTTTGCTGCCAACGGCGACCAACTGGATTTTCATGGGTTATTCCGTCCACAATTTCTCTAGCTGGTAAAAATCACGGGTGCTTTCTTGCATAACGTGAACAATGACGCCGCCTAAATCGACCAATACCCACTCGCCAAATTGTTTACCTTCCATACCAATGATGTTGATACCACTGTTTTTGGCTTCAAGATAGACAGTTTCGCCGATGGACTGTACATGACGTTTGGAGTTGCCTGAGCAAACGACCATATAGTCAGTAATGGAGGATTTCTTTTGAACATCCAATTTGACCACATCGCGGCCTTTCATGTCGTCAATTTTTTCGACGACAAAGTCTAATAATTCCGAGCTTTGCAAAATCTTAAATACCCAATATAAGTTGATAACCTTGGGATCTTAACATGGTTTTATCCGTTACACTATGGCCCTTACAAAACCGTGACTAAAAGCCTGTTTGGTTTATACAATAAAGCAAGGTATACTTGCGAAAATTTTGTGCCACCAACCCATTACCTTACTCATCCCATATATATAGTGAGCCAATGAATTCGCTGAGGATTATTTTGTGATAGCTTTTGTTCGTATTGTTGTGATCTTTTGCTATTTTTTGTTTGTTTGTGTCTTTGGCTGTATTTATAGCCTGATACGACCTTTTCACCCCAATAATGTGCGATTGGTTTCGCAAGCTATGGGCAGAGTCTCGTGGCTGCTGGGGGTAGAAGTTGAAGTTCGAGTGCCAGATTCTATCGCTAAACTCGGCTCGTGTGTTTACGTTGCCAACCACCAAAATTCACTCGATTTGTTTTTGATTGCACTGGGTGTGCAGCCTTATACTGTGACCATGGGTAAAAAAAGCCTGCGCTGGATCCCATTCTTTGGTCAGTTATATTGGTTTTCGGGTAATATTTTGATTGATCGAAATGACCGTGGCAAAGCTTTTAATACCATTGCCCAAACGGTTAAGAAAATTAAAGACCGTGGTATTTCAGTTTGGATGTTCCCTGAGGGTACTCGTAGTTATGGCCGTGGCCTATTGCGTTTTAAAACCGGTGCTTTTCATACCGCCATTCAGGCAGAGGTGCCCTTGGTGCCTTTATGTTTGAGCAGTACAACCAACAAAGTGAAACTTAATCGATGGAACAACGGCAAAGTGATTATTGAGATTATGGAGCCTTGGAACGTCGAGAAAAGTGATGCCGCAGGGGTTCGTGATTTGGCCGACCAGGTAAGAGAGTTAATGAAAGACAAAATCGTTAGCCTAGATAAAGAACTCAAAGATGTTGGTTAATGACAATTAACCTGTAGGCGGGTGCTTCAGCCCCGCAAAGATTTTAAAGGTAAAAAGACAATGAAAGAATGGCAAGCGTTCACCGAAGAAGTCATTGATGCACTACTCGAAGACGGCAGCAACGAAGAAGCGATGCATACCATAGAGCATCATTTTTCGAGCGATAATTTTGAAGCCCTTGAAGCGGCCGCTTTGGTTGCTTTTAATCAAGGCATGGATGTCACCGATGCTGAAGAATTTGAAACCGAAGAAGGCGAAAAGGTTTTGGGTTTTGACGTTATTGTCGAAAGTCCGCTCGAAGACGAAAGTATTTTGACTGATATTGAAAGAATGTTGAAATTGGCCAAACAAACCAACATCGAATACGATGGTTGGGGAACTTATTTCGAGGAATAAATTTTTTAAGGTTTTGGTCGCTTATTTCTAAGGCTTGAAATCTCCTGCGTAGGGTGCGCACCCTTTGATGGTTTTATTAGGTTTTTGTATCAGTCTCTTGCAGTAAAGTAGTTTATCAACAGGTTTAAGGAATTCGAACACCTCCATGATCTTAATGATCGACAATTTTGACTCCTTCACCTATAACCTAGTGCAATATATTAGTGAGCTGGGTGAAACGGTTGTGGTTAAACGCAACGACGAGGTCACACTTGAAGAAGTGGTGGCCCTCGCTCCTACCCGTATTATTATCTCTCCCGGGCCATGTTCACCTGATGAATCAGGTATTTCATTGGCCATCATTAAAGAATTTGCTGCAAAGCTCCCCATTCTTGGCGTTTGCCTAGGTCATCAAGCCATGGCTCAAGTGTTTGGTGGCACAGTAGGGCGTTCGCGCAAAGTGATGCATGGCAAAACCTCTGTTATTCGACACACCAACACTGGTGTGTTTAAAGGCCTCAATAATCCTCTTAAGGTAACCCGCTATCATTCGTTAGTGGTAGATAAAACCAATTTGCCCGAATGCTTTGAATTGACCGCATGGACTGAAACCGAAGATGGTGAGGTTGATGAGATAATGGGCTTGCGGCACCGCACATTCGACATGCAGGGCGTACAGTTTCATCCTGAGGCGATTCTCACCGAGCAAGGGCATGAACTTTTGGCTAATTTTCTGGGTGTTTGTATTTGAGTTTTGCCATACACTCAGCTGTTCTAGAAAAAATAACATTAAAAACATGAAGTTAACATTGAATAGCAACTTGGACCCGTGTTAGTCTCGCGGCGTGGATTTGGTTTTGACCCTATTCACAGAAGCACCGTCATAACCTTATTTGGTGTATAAAAGGACGCAAGTAAGGGTATTAACTCAATAATACAAATAAAAAAGGTAAATTATGAAAACTTCAAAGTTCGCTAAAGTTCTTATTTTGGGCGCAAGTGTTGGTTTTGGTTTGATGAGCACATCAACTACCGCTGCTGGTGACTGTTGTTATTCTTGGTACCAAACTGCGATTCGTGGTTGTTTGGCCGCAGGTAACTCACATTCATACTGCACAAGCTATTACACAAGCGACCTGAATGATTGTTACGCTGGCACGGGTGTTTTCGCGCCAATGTGTAACTACTAAAAATAGCTGAAGCATGTCTTAGGGTAATTTATATTGCCTCTTGAGTATGTGAACAGTCTTCAAAAGGGCAAGTACCGGCACATCAGATGATTGCCAAGGTAGTTGTCCTTTTTGCGTTTTAAGGGGTTATTTTATCGAGTGCACTGAGCCTTTGGGGCAATACTAACAGCACGTAGCGCCAAGTAAAAAAATAGCAAAAGCGGAAAAAACACACCAAATCTTCTCATCCCACAAAAATATCTCAAAAATAATTTTTAATATTCATTCAACAGGTGCTTTTTGCATTCAAATAGGCCAAAGTGACGGGCGTTGTTGACCGCTATAGTGATAACAAAGGGACTAAGTGAATATTTATTGAATAGATATTCAAGCAGGGTGGTTAGCTAACGCTAGAGTGAATATACCGAGGTTTTACAACGGTTTGTGGCGAGACTTATTGTTAATTTTTTGTCATAATAGCGGCCTCAATCTTCTGCATTGACCCATAAAAATGGGCGGGGTGCACAGCCCAGTTAATTAAAGGCCTGTGTGCAATGAAGCAAACATACGTAACGTGAGAAGGGGATTTATATGTCTGAACAAATGTCGGTAAACCGCGAGTTATTTAATGAAGTGATGGTACCAAACTATGCACCATCAGCTGTCATTCCGGTTAAAGGTGAAGGGTCTCGGGTTTGGGATCAACAAGGTAAAGAATATATCGATTTTGCTGGCGGTATCGCGGTTAACTGTTTAGGTCATTGCCATCCAAAATTGGTTAGTGCATTAAAAGATCAAAGCGAAAAAATCTGGCATTTGGCCAACGTCATGACCAATGAGCCAGCTTTGCGTTTGGCTAAAAAATTGGTAGATGCGACTTTTGCTGAAAATGTCTATTTCGCCAACTCTGGCGCAGAATCTAATGAAGCGGCCTTTAAATTGGCTCGTCGCTGGGGACTCAAAGAGCACGGCGAAGAAAAAAGCCAAATCATCGCTTTTAACAAAGGTTTTCATGGCCGTACTTTCTTCACCGTAACAGTAGGTGGCCAAACCGCTTATTCTGACGGTTTTGGTCCAAAGCCTGCCGACATCGACCACGCTGACTTTAATAACCTCGATAGCCTCAAAGCTTTAATCTCTGATAAAACTTGTGCGGTTGTTGTTGAACCTTTACAAGGTGAGGGCGGTATTATCGCACCAGAGCCAGGTTTCCTCGAAGGCGTTCGTCAATTGTGTGATGACAACAACGCATTGTTGATTTTTGATGAAGTTCAAACCGGTGTTGGCCGTTTGGGCGATTTGTATGCTTACCAAACTTATGGCGTAACGCCAGACATTTTGACTTCGGCCAAAGCATTAGGCGGCGGTTTTCCTATCGGCGCGATGCTGACTACCAAAGAAATTGCTAAACATTTGGTATTGGGCACTCATGGTAGTACTTATGGCGGCAACCCGCTG
>CALKGI010000001.1 GCA_938085045.1 uncultured Alteromonadaceae bacterium | reverse complement strand
TACACAAGATCTCTAGAAAACACCACATTTCGTAAAGTGCTGCAATCGACTTAGTTGACACTGAAGCGTGCTTGCCAAGCACATCCAAATACAACTGTAGCTTGCACCAAATTCGCCACGCTTGACCATAGCCATTTTTTTGCTGTATCCAAGATGAATCACCACTCAACCCGCTAAAAGCGCCAACCTCTTTGAACAAAGGCTGATTGCGATATTTGATTAATGACTGCTGCATGGCTTTGATGCGTTCAAAAAATGCCATCGATAGCTGTGGTGTAGTCAATCCTGCATTATGTTTTTTTGCCGCTACCGCAATTTTGTATAAATGGTTATTCGTATGATTAAGGACCATTTTTATAAAACGGTTTTCGGGCGTATCTGTGCTGAGCGCTTTACGCGAAACAGCGTAAGAACGATGATATTGCTTACGCTTTAAATCATGATTAACTCGCTCTGTTAATTTAGTCGACAACCGCCGCTTAATTCGGTCAACCTTAACCAAACTAGTACTATCAACCAGCCTGCTATGTGGCGATTTAATGATGTACTTAACCGCTTTTTCCAAATCTTCTAGAAGGTATTGTAATTGCGCCAACCATAATAACGGGAAAGGCTGATTTTGTTTTTTTGAGCTATCAGTCGTGGTCTCAGTTTTGGCGGCTAATGCGAATCGCCAAAATGGATAATGTTTATCAACCGTCTGATTTATTACATCAAGATCGCTGTGATAGTCCATTTTTGTTGGTAATACATCGCAACCAATCGTTACTTCATAACGCTCATTACCGACATAATATTTCACAGGTAAACTAAAAGCACCGATATCATTACCAAAGTTTATAGTGCCTTGTAACACAGGGACTTCGCGGCGATTGCTAAAATGGAATGCGCTATTGATACTGACGAGTGAATGTTCGATTTTTGGTTGTTGTTTTTCGTCTGTATTGACTTCAGCTTCGAATATCAACTCAAAAGAATATTGGGTGTTTTCGAAAAACAAAGGTAGCGACAAAGGATATTCATGACATGGTTGGGTATCATCCTTTAGCTTAATCGCAGGATTAAACCGTAAGGAGGCCATAGGTAACGATTTACCTCTAGCAGCCAGAGTTCTCTTCAGTTTCTGTTGATTCGGTTCAATATTTTTAGCCCAAACAATCAACTCGAAGTGCAGCGTTTTTACTACCAGTAATTCAGGCACTCAATTGCTCCACTTTCAAGACTCGCTTTGCGTTGGTTATTATGGCCAAAAGCTAGTAAAGCCATTGGTTTTTAATCTGGCCTTCATCCAATCTAACTTCTCGGCGCTGCGACATTTGACCATTTCAGATTCTTCGCCTTCCAATGGTTCTTGCAACAAATCAACTCTTTCGCCTTGCCAAATTGTTGGCAATTGTTGCGACAAGCAACTTTCAAGTTCATCCAGTATGGTTTGGTCGTCAAAATCGCCCGCGTTCACCATAGCCAACTTCTCTTGATCACCGTCTATACGCGGCAACACTTTACACATTAAAAAATCATCCCAAACCGCCTGTAACGCATTTTCATCTTGCGGTTCGAAACAAAAAACTGATAACAACAATTCGTTTAAGGCGCGATATGCTAACTGGAAAGCGGTGCGTTTCAGCACCTTATTCACCGCAGTTAAAAAGTTAATGCTCTTTTTGCCATCAGGGTCGATGGCTATTGCAGCCAAGTCGGCTTTGGTTACAGTTGAACGAGTAGGAAAGGTTAAGTTTATGGGTTTTAGTGGCTGCTCAAAAAACACTTCAAAACGATTGGGGTAGAATAAATCAAAATCCAACGTTATCGCACGGTCAATAACCTTGCGTGAGAAACTATGGGTTGTTTCGTCCATGTTCACGGTGCCCGCGACAATCATATTAAAGGGAATTGAAATGCCATTTTCAACAAAGTACTGCCAGAGCCGACTATGTTTGTGTTCATCTAATCCAAGATCGTTGCACAACTGAGCTTTGCCTGTGCCATCAGAATCATTTAACAGCGCAATAACCCCGGGTTTTAGCAACGGTTTACACTGATAAACATATTTATGAGTCATAGATGATTGTTTATTGTGCACTTCAAGCTCATCTTCAGTGAGCCATTTACGAGTTTCTAGCACAGAAAGGTAGTCTGCAAAATATTGCTCGACGGGTGCTAAATTCATCTCATCAAGACACAACCAAAAAGGACGAATAGCCGTTAGCGGCTTACCAATCCAAACCATTTTACCGTCGACTTCTTCAACCTTATCAATAATTTCAAGCCATGCCTTAACCATAAAGCGCAGTACATCAGTCACATTATATTGGGCAACCTCATGACCAATGTGAGAAATATAACCGAACAAATCAGCTGGTTCATGCCAATCTGGGCGCACAGAGATAAGTTCGTAATTGTCGCCCGAAGCCAATGTACGACTCTGCTCAGCCTGTTTACGGACGAACCTTGATTTGCCTGTGCCTGATACACCAGCTAATAAAATGAATGGCTTTGGCAGTTGGGTCATCATTAGTGAGGTTGTATCTATTGTGGTTGTAGGATCATAATTAATTGAGTCAAGTTGTTCAGCCTGTGTTTGATTAGCAGCCTCAGCTTCCTTATTGCGAACAACCGAATATGCCATATTGCTAACAACTAGTGGTGCAGAGATAACCTTAGCTTTGGCATAGTAACCAGCAAGCTCCAATAGGTCTGCTTTAAGCTCTAATTCCTTTGGCATACGATCCAGTGCATAGTATTTTGCTCTAATATTAGCCTGTTCGTATGACCGCCCTAACTTCGTCGAAGCACCTAAATCAATACGGGCATCACCCCATAACTGCAAATTAGGCAAGAGCTGTAAAATAGCAGTCGTTGTATGCGAAGTAATTTCTTTAGCTTTGGCTCTACCAAACTCTTTCGTGGGTCTTGTAGTGCCATGTATCAGGGATAAATAAACGCCAGAGCCATCGGCTTTAAACAAATAAACTGGATAAAAACCACCTTGCGTTGTATCGGTTACATCACTATCTAACATCGATAACCAAGGAATATTAGCCCACTGTCCGGCACCCGGGCTTGCTTTAATTAACAAATTAGAGTGTCGACTAGCCAATGTATCTGCTATTTTAGCAGCCAGTTCAGTTCTGAATTTTTTGGCAAGCGGATGGCCTTTGAATTGTTCATTAACAGCACTGGGCCATTGTTTACAAATATCCGTCAATAATTTGCGTAATGTCGCCATTAATATCCTACTTCTAATTATACCCGTTCGGTTTTGGATACATTCTATCTAGCACTAAGCCACTGTCAATGAAATATTAATAGGTACTACATCTCATTGATTGATCCTTCTCTGATTTCAAATTGTTATTGAAAATTTGAGAAGGCATTTTATTGAAAACTAAATCAAGCAGATAAAAACAGTTTGTTGGGCATCAACCGGGGAGGTGTTACTAACGTACGCTGGTCGTAAATTTATAAATATATTTTTGAGGCTTTAAAAACGATATTCAAACACTGATAAAAAGGGTTTTGACTACATCATAGTGATAGCAAATTGGGCACCCATGTACAACAACGCTGAATACAAACCGGTCAATGCAGTGGTTTCTACCATAGTGTTCATGTTTTGTGAGATTAATGCTTTCATTGTGTTTACCCTTAATGCCTTTGTTTACTATGTCGGTTGGGTTGCCGTTCAACCCCTTAACTTGGCACCTATATTATCCAAATCGAGCAATCCGAGTTCTTTCAAAACTGACAAAAATTGGTAGATTTACGACAAAACCCGCGAAAATAGGGTTTTAAACGGCGAAAAGGCATGTTTTTTACCTATATTGGTATTATTTTTCAAAAAAACATCGATGATCTAAGGAGCCTCTAATTTGATCTATTTTTGTCGGCAACGCACCAAATAACCCCGACAAGCAATACCGTACAACAGCAACAAACAGATAAATGCACCGCACGACGCCATAATAGTAAGGCCAACGAAATACTGGAATTGGCTAACACTAACCTTGCTGGAAATGAATGCAAATGACCCCTGATACAAACCAAAAATTATTGGTGGCACAAACAAGCCAGCAATCAAAGTTGTGCGTTGACGGCAAGACAAGGTCATTAGCTCATCAACGGGCTGGTTGATGTCTGTGTTGTTAAACCACAATTTACCCCAGTACAGTAATAAACCCATCCCCAAAGCCGTACTCCCATGTTGCACAACCCTATACAAGTACACTGTATAGTCGCCCCACATGAACAATGGAGTTGCTAGCACATCGAACATGGCAACAATAAACCCATAGTCGTGGGTTAGCGCATCCCACAACAGGTGTGTTGCTGCCCCAAGCAAAATAGACAGCATTACACCATAAACAGACACAGTGGGATGTTTGCCTATAGCCCAGGTTGGCGGTAATCGCTTTTGCAAACTCGGCGGACACATCATCACTAATAAAGCGGATACAAACTGGTAAAAACAATAATACGAAACAAGGCCCATGGGTAAACAAAATAACAGCAAGCCCAATAAAGTGTGACTATCGACAAAATAGGCAAGTGGCGATATAAAATGCCCTAAGTCTGGCACCATTGCACCAATAGCTAGGGCGGTAGGCACCAATAAGGGTTGTTTCAACCGAGCAAGCGGGACTACCGCAGCGGCATGAGCGAGGGTAAATGGCACTGATTATTGTACCTGCGAATATATGTCTTCACATATCGACCAGTACACCTCCATATCGATTACCTCCCGGTTAGTCAGTTCATCTTCGCCACCCAAAAATGGCGAAACGATATAACCGTAACAAGCGTTATTGTCGAGTTCGCTAGAGTTTGATTGCAGGCATTGGTCAAAGTTGTTTTTTTCAAGCGCTTCGTCGGCATAGTCAACAAACTCTTCGTTATGCAGTTGATAAAAATCAACGGGCATTTTCATTGCCTCACCAAACCCAGGGTCAAGCATCCAAACGCATTGCTCGGTATAATCCCATGCGTAAATGTAGCCCATCCAGTTACTGGCAAAACAATCAATTTTTCCTTTAAACTGGCCAAAAATCCCCAATACTAGAGGCGCCCACTTTTTAACATCGCTAGCACTAAACAATCTATACAAGCCATGATGAAACGAACAATCAGCAAATTGCTCAGCAAGTTCGGCGTAACCCGGTATTTCTGGCTTGATATTACTACCACTGGCCATTGCAGGTTTACCTGTCTTTTCGATAGGATAGTGATTAATAAATCGTTCAAATGGCGATGAGATGTTCATATTGGCCTACATTGGTTGGTGGCTATTGTATTGTTCATTGACAGTATCGTTTCAAGATTATTTCTTAATTGGGTTTAGAGGCGTGAGGTTGTAAAGTTGATTCTTATGGTGGTTAGCGACTTCGAGCTTTCTATGCCTTAAATATCTGGTTAATGCATACGGCAAGAAGATAAAAAGCGGGGATGCAGGTTTTATGTTCCAAGCAAAATTCAAGTACCTAAATACCTAAGCACTTAAATCCATATAGGCAATTCCCCTTCCTACGAAAAATACACACGGTTGTCATTTCAATCAACCGCCATACGAACCGTCCATGGTTCGTCATATATTTCTATTGCGCGAAAAACGCTTTAACCGCTGCCGCGACAGTCTCGACATCTTCCATACTCATGTGCTCGCCAATTGGCAAGCTCAACAGTTGGCTATCGGTCTGGTGGGCAAAAAAGTCTTCTTTGGCTTGTCCAAGGTATTCGTATGCTGCCAATTTTGGCAAGGCAATCGGATAATGTACGCCAGTTTGAATGTCTTGGCTGGCTAAGTATTGTTTAAGCTCGTCACGTTTGTCGGTGCGAATAACAAACAGATGATAGGCCTGTCTGGCCCATTGTGCGCGCTGTGGCAATACTATGTCGGTGCAATCGGCCAGTAATTCGGTGTAGCTGTCGGCGACTGAAATTCTTCGCTCTATCCAGCCATTAAGGTGACCAAGTTTAACACTCAAAATAGCGGCTTGTAGTCCGTCTAAACGTGAGTTGCGGCCTTCAAAATCGTGGTCATATTTGGCAATACGGCCATGGTTAGCAATCTTGCGAGCTTGGGTGGCCAGTGCTTCGTTATTGGTCACAATCGCGCCGGCATCACCATAGGCACCGAGGTTTTTGCCCGGATAGAAGCTAAATGTGCCAAAGTCGCCAATCGCGCCTACGCGGCGACCTTTGTACTCGGCACCATGGGCCTGTGCACAATCTTCTATGACTTTAAGGTCGTGCTCTTTGGCCAGGGCCATAATCGCATCCATGTCACAGGGGTGGCCATATAACTGTACGGCCATAATCGCTGCGGTGTTGTCAGTGATTTTGCTTTTAAGACTGTCGATGTTCAGACCATAGTTGGTTGGGTCACAATCACAAAAAACCACTTTGTGGCCACCGCGAGTGATGGCTTCTGAGCTGGCGATAAAGCTATTCGCTGCAACAATTATTTCGCTGCCCGCTGGCATATTCAGCGCTTCAATCACAATTTCTATCGCATCGGTGCCGTTGGCTACGCCAATGCAATGCTCAGCTTGTTGAAACTCGGCAAATCCGGCTTCGAATGTTTTCACTCTAGCACCACCAATAAAGGCGGTGTTTTTTATAACGTCGGCAATTGCGGCGTTAATTTCGCTTTCTATTGTCTGATACTGGGCATATAAATCTAAAAACTTGACCATCTTAATAACTCACTTGTTTAACCACTTTTGCCGGGTGACCCACGGCTACTGAATTGTCTGGTACATCTTTGCTAACCAAGCTGCCTGCACCAATCAGGGCGTTGTCGCCTATGACAACACCGGGCAGCAAGGTCGAATTGGCACCGATTTTGGCGTTAACGCCTATGGTGGGGCCAACTAATTGATCTTTTACGTCTGGCGAGCGGGGATATTTGGCGTTGGTAAAAACCACGTTGGGGCCAATCCAAGCATCTGCTTTAAGCTCACTGTACTCTGGAATGAAAACCTGAGAATGAATGCGCGCGCCATTAGCGATTTTTACGTGATGCTCAATAATCGACAAGGTGCCGATACTAACATCGTCGCCAATGTTATTTAATTCGCGGATGTTGGCTTTGTTGCCTGTTTGAAAATTATTGCCTATTTGGTTGCCCGCATAAATGATGGTGTGCGCGCGAATGACGGCATTGTCGCCAATCACGGTTTGTGCGCCATCGCAGCCTTTAAACGGGCTGCCTATTATGCAGTAATCTTCAATCGTGACATTCTCGCCCAATACTACATTGGGGTGAATAATGGCCGTATCCGCTATCATTGCTTTTCGCCCACGCTTTACTTACCACCAAGGCGGCAGTTT
The DNA here is from genome assembly GCA_938085045.1 of uncultured Alteromonadaceae bacterium. Taxonomy (GTDB): domain Bacteria; phylum Pseudomonadota; class Gammaproteobacteria; order Enterobacterales; family Alteromonadaceae; genus JABSOG01. Next base: position 27,247 of record CALKGI010000001.1, on the reverse strand, counting down.
TCAGCTTTAAAGCGCAAGAACACTTCTTTGCCAGTTTCGATAGACTCATAAATGGCGGATATAAGCTCTAAGCTCTTACGTCCAACCAATCCGTCTACCAATTGGGCTGCATTGTTTTGTATGCAGTCAACCACATGCTCGTAATAAGCTTGATGACCAAAACCGTAGACGCTTGGCGGGTTAACGCTGTATTTTTCTAGTACGTCGGCATCGCCTTCTTGTGTTTCTAAGAAGTTCCAAGTTTTCATTTGGTTAACGGCAAAACCGCCCACTTCTACGGTGCCAGTTTCACCCAAGATAGAGATAGAACCTTCTAAGTCTTTCGGACGTGCAGCGGTAGTCGCTTCGATTATACCCAGCGCGCCGTTTTTGAATTTTACGGTGACCACTGCTGTATCTTCAGCTTCTATGTTCACTAATGCAGTGGTGCTTTTGGCAAATACGCTTTCTACGTCGCCCATCATCCATTCGAGCAAGTCGATGTGATGGCTGGCTTGGTTGGTTAATACACCCCCATCTTGCGCCCAAGTGCCGCGCCAGCTGTCTTGGTCGTAATAAGCTTGCGGACGACACCAGCGTACGCGAATAGTGCCCAGTACCATTTTACCAAAACGTTCTTGTTCTACGGCTTCGCGCAGTTTAACTACTGGCACGTTAAAGCGATTTTGTTTAACCACAAATAAACGACAGCTGTGTTTGTCACATTCGCTGATCATGGCGTCGGCATCATCTAGGGTCAATGCCATTGGTTTTTCGACCATCAGGTCTTTGCCGTATTTGGCCAAGTTAATAACGTGCTCAGCGTGTTTTCCGCTTTCGGTTAATACCACCACAACGTCAATATTTTCGGCTGTCATCATTTCATCCATATCGGCATAAAATGGCACGCTAAATCGCTCGCCAATCGCTTGGGCACGGTCGAGCTTGTTGTCACAAACCGCCACTAAACGAGCGCCTTTAATCTGAGCATCACCGAGCAATTCAGAGTGACGTTTGGCAATTCTTCCACAGCCCACTAGCGCAAAATTCAGCATTTTTCTAACTCCAATTCGATGTTGACCGACAAACCTCGTCCCACACCATAATATTCAAAACCCTGCTCAGCCATCTGTTCAGGGTTGTATACGTTTCTACCATCAAAAATAACCGGACGGTTTAAGCTTTCTTTAATTCGAACAAAATCTGGTGACCAAAAATGTCGCCACTCGGTGCAAATAATCAAAGCATCAGCACCTTCAAGCACAGCCATCATGTCGTCGATGAATTCGATATTTTGCAGGCCCGGATTGTATTTTTGAAATTCTTCCATGGCATGTGGGTCGTATGCCGCCACTGATGCACCACGGGCCAACAACTTTTCGATAACCACTTTACTGGTGGCTTCACGTACATCGTCGGTATCGGGTTTGAAGGATAACCCCCAAAATGCGAATTTTTTGCCTTTTACGTCTTGGTCAAAGTGTTTGAGCACTTTGTCGGCCATGCGAATTTTTTGGTATTCGTTAACGTTGTCTACCGCCGCAAGCAATTTGGTGTCGCAGCCATGCGCCCCAGCTATTTGGTTAAGCGCTTTAACATCTTTGGGGAAACACGAGCCGCCATAACCACAACCAGCATAGATAAAGTGGGTGCCTATGCGGGGGTCAGAACCGATACCTTGACGAATATTTTCGATGTCGGCACCTACGTGCTCAGCAATGTTCGAAATTTCGTTAATGAAAGAGATTTTGGTCGCCAGCATCGCATTGGCAGCATATTTGGTCAGTTCCGATGAACGTGGGTCCATGAATATCAGTTTGTCGGTATTACGATTAAAAGGCGCATATAACTCTCGCATCACGTCTTTTACCCGTTTGTGCTTGTGCCCTACGACAATACGGTCTGGCCTTCTAAAATCGGCAATGGCTGAACCTTCTTTAAGAAACTCAGGGTTTGAACAGACATCAAAAGTCACATCAGTACGTGCACGACCCGCCAGTGTTTTTGCCACTGTCTGTTCAACCAAGTCAACAGTCCCAACAGGCACAGTCGATTTGTTGACTATGACCGTGTGCATTGTCAGGTGATTGGCAATATCTTCTGCCACTTTAAGAACATATTGCAGGTCTGCGGTACCATCTTCTTTTGGTGGTGTGCCAACAGCAATGAATATAACATCACCATGAAGTACGCCTTCTTCGGCGCTGGTGGTAAATATCAGGCGAGACTGGGCAATATTGCCAAGTACAATTTCTGACAATCCAGGTTCATAGATGGGTATTTCGCCATTTTGCAGGCGTTCAATTTTGTCTTGGTCGATATCGACACAGCACACATCATGGCCCACATCGGCAAAACAGGCCCCTGTTACCAAACCGACATAACCGGTTCCAAACACAGTTACTTTCATAGAATTTCCAATTAACTCCCTGCAAACACCGCCTACGCAGTGCTTGAAACTAAAACTAGTACTAAAACAATAACTGATAAGTCAACAAAGCGACTAAACACGGTAAATACCTTTGGTATAGTTACCGGGATTCACCCCATTGCACAAAAAATTATGGGCGATTATACGCCAATATCGAATTGAACGAAAAGCATTAATTGATGAATCCCTGTTGTTTTAAGTAGTCAATCACTTGGTTAGCGCAAGCCTGTGCATTATGCTCAGCTGTTTTGATGATAACTTGGGGTTGGTGCGGTGCTTCGTATGCCGAATCAATGCCAGTAAAATGTTTAATTTGCCCAGCGCGAGCCTTTTTGTATAGACCTTTTGGGTCTCGACTTTCGCACACAGCCAAAGGCGTATCGACAAAGACTTCGATGAATAACCCTTGCTCAAACATGCTGCGGGCTGTATCGCGATCTGCCTGAAACGGTGAGATAAACGCGGTAGACACAATCAGCCCTGCATCAACAAACAACTTGCCAACTTCGCTAATACGCCGAATATTTTCTATTCGGTCGGTATCTGTGAAACCCAAATCGCCATTAAGGCCATGACGTACGTTATCACCATCGAGCAGGTAGCTGTGGTTACCCTGCTCAAACAACAGCTGGTCAACGGCATTGGCAATGGTCGATTTACCCGACCCACTCAGGCCGGTATACCACAATAAACAAGGTCGTTGATTTTTCTGTTGTGCCCGCTGCTCGGCGCTAACATGGCTATCATGCCAAACGGTATTATCTGTTTTCATGTGACCTTCTTAGAGTGGTTTTGTTAGAAAGAGCTTTTTTAAAATGGACTTAATTAAAATGGAAAGACCCGAGGTATCATATACAAGCAGGTTAAGCTGTAAACCACCGACACCGGTAAGCCAAATCGAACAAAATGCATCAAGTTATAATTACCAGCATTGTGAACCATAACATTGGTTTGATAACCATATGGGCTAATAAAGCTACCACTGGCAGCAAAAGCAACAGCCATGATAAACGGCAATGGGCTGACATCAAGGCCTATGGCTACGTTGTAGGCTATCGGAAAAACCAACACTGCCGCCGCATTGTTGGTAATGAGTTCGGTCACCAGTAAGGTGACTAGAAATATCACCACAAACGCCCACATCACGCTTTGATCTGCCAACAAAAGGTGTATATTTTCAGCAATTATCATCGCTACACCGGTATTCTCCAGTGCATTGGCCAGCGTTAGCGCACTGACCACCAGCAACCAGATTTCAATCGGAAAACGCCGTTTGATTTCATTTACGGTGAGGCAGTTCGAAGCGACCAAAAAAGCGGTGTAAAAAATCAGGCATTTAGCCAAGGGAATAGAGAAAATAATCGACGCTGCAATTGAACCGACAAACCCCAACAAAGTGGCTTTGTCGCGCCAACCCACTAGCATATCATCGGGTTTAACGCCGCTGATGATGTAGAAGTTCTTGGTCAGATTTTGACGTTCGACAAAATCACTACCCACCGCCAACACCAGAAAATCTCCGGCCAATAGGGTAATATCACCCAGTTTACCCGACAACTCGCTACCTTCGCGGCGAATGCCCACCACAGCGGCATCAAAGCGGGCGCGAAAACCACTGCTTTTAAGGGTTTTACCCACAATCGCTGAATCGGGTTTTAATAGCACTTCGGTGAGGTTACGTTGTAACAGGCTGTCTTGTTCTGCAAATAGTTTGAGCCCTGAGAATTGCTGTAGTACTAGGATTTTTGACACATCGCCAGAGAAAATCAATTTGTCGCCACCGCGAATAATGTGATCTGGTGTCACCGGGCTTATCAACTCATCGCCACGAATCACTTCAACTAAAAATAGCGCTTCGAGGTTTCGAAGCCCATTGTCTTGTATCGACTTACCTATCAAATCAGAATTTTGTTCAACCTCGGCCTCGACAAAATATGACAAAATAGCTTTGGTGGGAAGTTTTTGGTCTGGCAATACCCGCAAATTGAGTAATATCACCACCATACAACACACCAGCGCGGTTGCACCGACAATAGTAAAATCAAAAAAGCCCAGCCCGAGTTGGCCTTGTTTGATCATCAACGAGTTAACGATTAAGTTGGTTGACGTACCGACTAAAGTTAATGTGCCGCCCAAAATGGCCGCATAAGACATAGGTAACAATAGTTTGCCGGGGTTAATCAGGGTGTTATTTTTTATAGGAGAGATAAGCGCTGCAACAACAGCGGTATTATTGGTAAAAGCAGACGCCAAGGCGCTAGAGAATAAGGTTCGAAGCAAAGCTGTGGTTTTTGAACCACTAAAGAGGTTCTGGCTGAGCAGCCGCAAAAAGCCTGTACGCTCAAGTGCAAATGAACAAACAATCAGTAAGACTAAACTCACCAGCCCTGAGTTGGTTGCATTGCTCAGCACCTCTTCAACTGAAACCAGCGAAAAAGCCAAACAACATAGGGTAGCGCCGATAAAAACTCGCTCTGCCTGTTTTTGGTATTTAATCAATCCGGCAACAGTCACGCCAAAAATCGCCACCATCAACCACTGTTGTACTGTCATTATTTGGCTGATTTTATCAACTTGGATAAATCTCGGGCATCCCAATGTGGAAAATGTTTACGCACCAGCGCATTAAGTTCAAGTTCGAAATCGCTAAAACGCTTCTGGTCGCCATTGTCTTCATCCGGTAAAGCCACGTCCACAATCATCGCGGCCCCTACAGTGATGTTGGTGATACGGTCAATAATAATAAAAGCACCGGTTGAGTGGTTGTCGTTGTAAGCATCAAAGTGGAGCTTTTCGTTAGCATGAAAAACACAACGGCCAATTTCGTTCAATGCCAACTGCTGCGCGGTGTTGTCGTGAGCCATGGTGTTTATGTCAACTTTGTACTGAAAGTCTAATGCGTGCCCTGTGGTTAATTTGCTGCCGTGTTTAATGTGGTATTCGCGGTTAGCGACTAGCGCATCTTCATACATCCACACCACATCAGCCACAAGTGTATGTGACGATTGCGGTATTTGTGCTGGTTTTACAATCATTTCACCACGGCTGATATCAATCTCGTCTTTTAGCGTTAACGTAATGGCTTGAGATGCATGGGCTTGTTGCATTTCTCCATCAAAATCGACTATTGAGGCCACTGTAGAGGTTTTACGTGAAGGCAGAGCAATGACTTCATCACCCACGGCAATACTACCCGAGCCTATAGTGCCGCAAAACCCTCTAAAATCAAGATGTGGACGGTTAACATATTGCACCTGAAGCCTGAATGCATCGGATGAAACGTCTGTTGTGATATTTGTGGTTTCGAGTAAGTTCATCAAGGTTTTACCTTGATACCACGGGGTGTTTTGTGAGCGATGTACTACGTTGTCGCCTTCAAGCGCCGAAATAGGTGCAAACTCAACATGGGGTATGTTGAGGGTTTTCACAAATGCTTGGTAGTCGGCTTTAATTTCTGCGTATCGGGTTTGGTCAAAATCAACCAAATCCATTTTGTTAATCGCCACTATGACTTGTTTTATGCCCAGTAAAGAACAAATAAACGAATGCCGGCGGGTTTGCACTTGTACGCCATGGCGAGCGTCAACCAAAATAATGGCGATATCACAGTTTGACGCGCCGGTTGCCATGTTACGGGTGTATTGCTCATGGCCCGGGGTGTCGGCGATAATGAATTTACGTTTGTCGGTAGAAAAATAACGGTAAGCGACATCAATGGTAATGCCTTGCTCTCGCTCTGATTGCAATCCGTCAACCAACAGCGCTAAATCGACTCTTTCGCCTGTGGTGCCCATTTTTTTGCTGTCGCTTTCGATGGCGGCCAGCTGGTCTTCAAAAATCATTTTTGAGTCATGCAACAATCGGCCAATTAAAGTGCTTTTACCATCATCGACGCTACCACAGGTTAAAAACTTAACCAGTTCTTTATGCTCTTGCTGATGCAGGTAGGCTAGAATATCTTGTTCAATTAAGTCAGATTGATGCGCCATGTTAGAAGTATCCTTCCATCTTTTTCTTTTCCATTGAACCGGCAGAATCATGGTCGATTGCCCTGCCCTGTCGTTCAGATGTTTTGGTCAATAGCATTTCTTGAATGACTTTGACTAAGGTGTCGGCTTCTGACTCAACCGCTCCGGTGAGCGGATAGCAGCCTAGTGTTCTAAAACGCACCTTTTTCATCATCACTTCTTCGCCTTCTTCAATTGGCATACGGTCATCGTCAACCATGATCAACAAACCGTCTCTGTTCACCACAGGGCGCTCTTTAGCCAGGTAAAGTGGTACAACGGCGATATTTTCGAGGTAGATATATTGCCAAATGTCGAGTTCGGTCCAATTTGACAGCGGAAACACTCGGATACTTTCGCCTTTATTAACTAAACCGTTGTAGATATTCCACAGCTCTGGTCGCTGTGACTTAGGGTCCCACCGATGATTTTTATCTCTAAATGAATATACTCGCTCTTTGGCACGAGACTTTTCTTCATCGCGCCGAGCGCCACCAAAAGCGGCGTCAAAACTGTATTTGTCGAGTGCTTGTTTTAATCCTTGCGTTTTCATGATGTCGGTGTGTTTGGCGCTACCATGCGTAAAGGGGCTGATATTCATTTCCATACCCTGAGGGTTTTTGTGCACCAGCAATTCAAAACCGTGTTCTTTGGCCATTTGCTCGCGAAACGCGATCATCTCTTTGAATTTCCAATTGGTGTCAACATGCATCAAAGGAAAGGGAATTTTACCCGGCGCAAACGCCCTGCGGGCCAGATGCAATAAAACAGCTGAATCTTTGCCAACAGAGTAAAGCATCACTGGGTTATCAAATTGTGCAGCGACTTCCCTGATGATGTGTATTGATTCGGCTTCGAGCTGTTTTAAATGGGTTAAATTCATTGATGGCTTACTCAAAAAAAGATGTTGTAGGCGGGGTATTTATGCCCGCATGATTACCTGTCGACGAAATTACATTTGTGATAGGACGGCCTAGCTTGCATCCACCATAGCCGCTACATCAGCCATATCCACCAAATCACTATCAAGTAACCGCTTCATTTTATCGACAAATATGTCTGCCGAAAACAACGCTGCTCTTTGTTCGCAGTTATCTCTTAGCGACAATGCATACTGTGCCGACATGGTATTGACTGATGTCATTATATCTTCAACCGAAGGGTCCGACGGGCACAATACCCCTGTTTGTCCGTCAATCACGGTTTCTTTAACGCCGCCTTCGTTTACGCCAATCACTGGTTTGCCTGCTGCCATTGATTCAACCGGTGAAATGCCAAAATCTTCATCCATCGGTAAATATAATGTGGCAATACAATTACCCATCAAATCATGCAATTGCTGTTCTTCACACCAGCCAGTAAATTCAATGTTATTACAATCTTTTGCCAATTCATGTAACGAGGCCAAATCAGAGCCGCCTGAAGCTACCACTAGTTTTTTATCTGGCATTCGCATAAATGCTTCAACAACCAATCTAACTCGCTTGTATGGTTCAACCCGGGCGGTCGACAAGTAAAAATCTTGTTGTGAAGCCCAGCTGTATTTGTCGACATGGCAAGGAGGGTAAACCACAATCGAATCTCGCCCTAAAAAGTGCTTTATGCGCTGCTGCACATTCACGGAATTGGCGATAAGTAAATCCATCTTGCGAATAGACGCTTCGTACTTGGGTCGTAAATAGGCTATCAACAAGCGTAACAACGGTTTTTGCCAAAAGGGAATCGAGTTCAGATAGTGGTCTTTAAGGTCATAGATAAACCTTGGGGGCGTATGACAATACAAAATATTGCCACCACGGTCGCGGTGTTTAACCGCTAATGGTGCGACTGAACCACTGAAAATGACTTTTTCATAATCGCGCACCGACTTTGTTCGGCTACTTTCAAATGCGAGGGTCATTTTGATGCTTTGCCAACCCTGGATATTGGTCGGGGTAGTTAACTCGCTCAATCTGCCTTTAATCAGCGAAGGCGCAGTAAAACAATTGTGGTCGACAAATCCTACCATCAAATCAATGTCAGAATCGCCTTCACACAGGGTCAGGGTAAGCGACTCAGCACCGCCTTTGACCAACATAAAGTCGTATAATATTAACGAAGAAGTTTTCAATGAACCTTGCCATGACAAAACAATAGTAAGCTCAGAATCCCAGAGGGTCCAAGCGTTGAAGTGAGCAATATATCAAGACCGAGGTTGATTGTCAGTGACAACAACCGGATCATGATTACCTTGCTGGTTTTTTCAGCTATTATCGAGGCTTTATAAAGAAAACAACCAAAATCAGTACTAAAAATGAATCACTGATAGCTGTTGTATGGTTAAACAACGCGCAAATGCTCTTTGTCATTAGCGCTAGCTGTGTTGTTGATTGATTTTTGTATCCACAGGCAATCGGCGAGCTCTGATGAGGGGTTGAAGCCCAAAGGTGCGCCTAACAATAACTCACGAACCTGAGCAATATTTGCCTCTTCCATGGCACTGTTAAGTTTTGCCAGCAGCGCTTGTAAGTCGTCCCAGCTCATTGAGATTTCGCGCGCCTTCATAATACGTTTATGTTCAGTTCCCTCAACGTTCTCGCCAATCAGCAACTCTTCAAAGAGTTTTTCGCCCGGGCGTAAACCGGTATAGGTGATCTCGATATCACCACTGGGGTTACTTTCGTTTTTTACTGTCAACCCACTCAGATGCACCATTTTTCTTGCAAGATCGTTAATTTTGACTGACTTGCCCATGTCCAATACGTAAACTTCACCACCAAGGCCCATAGCACCAGCCTGAATCACCAATTGTGCGGCTTCGGGGATGGTCATAAAAAAACGGGTAATATCTGGATGTGTGATGGTGACCGGACCACCTTCACTGATCAATTTTTTAAACAAAGGCACCACAGAACCCGAAGAACCCAACACATTGCCAAAACGCACCATAGAGAAGTTAGTCGCCGGTTTGCCCGAGTTGGTTGCGGCCAATGCTTGCAATACCAATTCGGCCAAGCGCTTTGACGCGCCCATCACATTGGTGGGCCTGACGGCTTTGTCGGTGGAGATTAAAACAAAGTTTTCGACGCCACAAGCCAGCGCAGCCTCGGCACAAGTCATAGTGCCCCAGACATTGTTACGTATACCACTAACCACATTGTGTTCAACGATAGGTACATGTTTGTAAGCAGCGGCATGATAAATAGTGTTGATAGAAAATTGTTTCATTACACTTTCGATAAGCGGTCTGTCAATAACGCTGGCCAATATGGGCACTATTTTTACTGACAATTCGTTTTTAGCCAGCAATTCATTCAATTCTTTTTCGACTGAATATAACGCCAACTCTGAGGCTTCAAACAATATGAGACTAACCGGCTGCTGATTGATAATCTGTCGACACAACTCTGAACCAATAGAACCACCAGCACCTGTGACCATAACATTTTTATTTTCGATGCAACGACGAAATAGGTGATTAATCGGTTCTACCGGTTCTCGTCCCAGTAAATCAACAATATCCACTTTTCTAAGGGTATCGACCTGCAATTTGCCACTGACCAAATCGGCTGAGCCGGGAATGGTCAATACTTCAACTGGCAGTTTTTCGAGTTGATTCAGCAAAGCTTTTCTGCGCTTAGCACCTGCACTGGGTAAAGCTAACAGTAACTTTTTGGCCTGATGTTTACTAATAATGTCCAGTAGTGCATCGCTACTGTGCACCCTAATACTACTCACCATAGTGTTCTGTAATTCACGATTATCGTCGATGAACGCCACCGGATCGTATTCAGCACCATGTTGCAATGACAATCCTAGTTGACGCCCGGAAGCACCAGCGCCATAAATAACCACTGGCGTTTTGCGTTTACCATTTTTTGCGTTGATCCAGCCTCTAATCATCAATCGTGAACCGCCAACGAATATCAGCAGCACAGAAGAATAGATAAAAGGCACCGAACGTGGCATTGACGCTTTGAGAAAATAAGACGCTATAACCAGCAACACACCAGAAATTAACGAGCCGACAAAGATAGTTGACAACGCTTTGGTATCGATAAAACGAATAACCGCTCGATATAGACCCAATCGACTCCAGACGACGATAGTACAAACAATGGTGATGCCAATAGAATAATACAACTCCAGCGATAACCAGCTTTCAACTTTGTCACGGATCATCAACGCGCTGAGCAATGCGACCGTAATAAATATGGTATCAACAATGACAGAAATAACCCTTTTGTACACTCTGGGTATCTCGAAAAAACGAAAAATCAAATCTTGCAACATTGCACTGTCCTTTGAAGAAGGAAGAAGGAGAAGCCTCTTTAGTCGCCTACGTTGAGAACGATTGGGGTTCACAGGGGGTTATTGATGGTATTCTAATCTATTTGCCTCTAAGGGAAAAGCAATACGCTTTAATGGCGTCCAATTATAGCCAACAACTCGCTAGTTTTGTATTCCATTAATGCCTGATTGGCTCTGCTTTCGACATTCAAACGCAACACAGGTTCTGTATTGGACTTACGCAAGCTAAAACGCCAATCGGCAAACTCAACACTAATACCATCGGTTTTGTCTACACTTAACGCCTGTTGTTGATATTCATTTAATATCGCCTCGATGGCGTTATCTGGGTCTTTCAATTTGCTGTTAATCTCTCCCGATGAAGGGTAATTGGTAATTGCCTGCGCCACCATTTGTGATAAAGACAAGTTCTTAACACTGATAAGTTCTGCCACCAACAACCAAGGGATCATGCCACTATCGCAATAACCAAAATCTCTGAAATAGTGATGCGCTGACATTTCACCACCGTATACAGCATCTTCTTTGCGCATTCGTTCTTTGATGAAAGCATGACCCGTTTTACTTTGAATCGCCTGACCACCATTATTTTTACATATATCAATGGTGTTCCAAGTCAAACGTGGATCATGAATGATTTTGGCGCCGGGGTTGTGTTTTAAGAATGCCTCGGCCAGCAAACCAACAATATAATACCCTTCGATGAAAGCGCCCTTCTCATCAAACAAAAAACAACGGTCAAAATCGCCATCCCAAGCGATGCCCATATCTGCCTGATTGGCAATCACTGCATCACTGGTCGCGCTGCGATTTTCAACCAACAATGGATTGGGGATCCCGTTAGGAAATGCGGCATCAGGTTCATGATGTACTTTGACGAAGTCGATTGGAACGCCTAGCTTTTCAAATTCGCTCTGCAAAGCATCAATAACATGCCCGGCAGCACCATTGCCCGAGTTAACCACCAGTTTCATGGGTTTGAGGTGTTTGGTATCGATATAACCTCGTAAATGCTCAACATACGCAGCTAAGGTGTTGGCGCGTAGCAATTGTCCGTGAGAGGCAGGGTCTGTCATTTTAAATTCGTTATTTTGAGCTAGCCTTTTTATTTCATTAAGCCCGGTATCACCACTAATGGGTTTGCTGTCTTCACGTACCAGCTTCATACCGTTATAATCTATCGGGTTGTGACTTGCAGTAACTTCGATACCGCCATCGACACCTAAATGGCGCGTGGCAAAGTATATTTCTTCAGTGCCAACCATGCCGATATCAATCACATCACAACCACTTTCGATTAATCCCCTTGCAACAGCCAGTTTTAAAGCCGATGAAGTTTCACGTACATCTCCACCAACAACAACCGATTTTGGCTGGAGATACTCGCCAAAAGCACGGCCAATGCGATAGGCAATGTCTTCGTTGAGTTCATCACCTAAACGACCGCGAATGTCGTAGGCTTTGAAACAGCTTAGGTTTTGTTGTTCAGTATTCGTATGCATCGTAATCCTAGTTGAGGTTATTTGCAGTGGTATGTATATGCATACTTATTTAAAGCAATAAAATCATTTCTTCATATACTTTTCAATCAACGATTGTGTTGAGCAATCAAAACCATCACTCACCAGTCCCTCACTGATACACTGGTAAACTGGTTTGCTTAATTGTTTACCAAGCTCGACTCCCCACTGATCAAATGAGTTGATATTCCAAATGATCCCTTGTGCCACCACCTTATGTTCATAAAGCGCCAGTAATGCGCCCATGTTCTTTGGTGACAGTTCCTCGAGCATAATAACGTTATTAGGTTTGTTACCTTCCATCGATTTGTGCGGTGCTAGTTCGCGGCTTTGTTTTTCGTCCATGCCTGAGTCAATAAGCTCTTGATAAGCTTCATCAACAGTTTTGCCCTGCATTAACGCCTGAGATTGAGCAAAGCAATGGGACACCAACATATCTTGATGCTCTTGGAAGGAGTTATTCACCCTGAGCGGAATAATGAAGTCTACCGGATAGACGATATTGCTCTGATGTATCTGTTGAAAGAAAGCATGCTGGCTGTTAACGCCTTCGCTACCCCAAATTGCGGGGCCAGTTAGGTAGTCTAATTGTTGGCCATCTTTAGTCACCGATTTACCGTTACTTTCCATATCAAGCTGTTGGATATGCGCAGGGAGTCCCCTTAAATAATGGCAATAAGGAATGATACAATGACTGGTCGAGCCCCAAAGATTGATGTTCCACACGCCCAACAACGCCATGATCACCGGCATGTTTTGTTCCAGCGGCGCATGCCTGAAATGTTCATCCATTTCGCTGGCTCCGAGCAACAACTGTTCAAAATTGTCAAACCCTATAGCCAAAGCAATCGGTAAACCAATTGCCGACCACAACGAATAACGGCCACCGACCCAATCCCACATAGGAAATATATTGTCAGGTTCAACACCAAATTCGGTCGCCAATTTAATATTGCTAGAAATTGCGACTATGTGCTGATTGAGCTCACTTTCTTTAAGCCCTGACTCCAGTAACCAATTGCGGGTTGTTCTAGCATTGAGCATGGTTTCTTCTGTTGCAAAGGATTTTGATGCAACCACGACCAAAGTCGTTTCTACATTCAACTCACTCAATACATCATACAAATGGCAACCATCAACATTAGCGACGAAATGAAGTTTGGGGTTTTTACGTCGGTATTGTTTCAGCGCTTGAACCACTATTTTAGGACCAAGGAAGGACCCGCCAATACCTAGGCATAAGATATCGGTGAATGGTTTACCTTTAAACCCTCGTAGTTTACCGCTGTGCACATCGTCGCAGAACTGTTCCATTTTGGCCAAAGCCTCTGAAATTTCAGGGATAATATCTTTTCCCTCAACCTCAATCGAGCTATTACTGCGCTGTCTCAATGCAGTATGCAGTACTGGACGATTTTCTGTCGTGTTGACAGTACAACCAATAAACATATCTTCAATTTTGTGTTTAAGACCCGCTTCTTCGGCTAACGCCAACAATAATCGTATGGTTGTGTCTGACGTTCGGTTCTTCGAATAATCTAAGGTGATGCCACCATTGGTGATTGAAAACTTCTCAAAGCGTTTAGGATCATTTTCAAACATCTGTTTTAAGTGACGAGTTTCGACACTTAGCTTATGTGCTTGTAAAGCAAGCAAGGCTTGGCTTTTATTCATCTATTTATTACCTGCCACTTCAGACACCGTTACAAAAAGCCAAATTGGCCTTGGCATCTTTATTATTTGGATTCAATTTGAGCGCAGTGTTGAGCAACCCCCTTGCGAAATCACAGTAGCCCATCTTAATATAACCATAAGCCAAACTTGACAACAAATTACTGCGATCATGTGGGCGCTTAATGTGCCTTAATCCCAACATGACGATATGCGATGCCTGCTGGTATTTTTCCTGTTGATACAATACATTCATAAATGCTATCAAACTGCTCGCTGTAATTTTGCCCTGCGCAATATTGAAATCAACACCTTTTTTAATGTAGACCTCAGCTTCAGCAAAACGTTGTAACTTCATTAACTCATTACCATAAGAAGCATTAGCCCGTGGATGTTCTGGAGACAATAGAGCCTCATTGGCATAAAACGTCAATGGGTCTTGCCACAATATATTGCGCTTGAATGTAGTAATACTGGCGATAACCAATACCACAGAAAAACCAGCAACAAGCCACTGCACTGACCTTGTTGGAGACTTCTCGAACCAATATCGAACGATGGCCACCAACGCAATCATCAAACCAATATTGCTGATATACGCTCGATGTTCAAACGCTAAATCCTTAATTGGAATAATAAATGACTCAACTGCATGCCCGGTATAAAACAGCAAAATTCCAATAAACAATAATGGTAGTGTCTTACGGTATTTATAACCGATGGCAAGTACCATCACATGCGCCAATAAGGCCAAGCCAACAACAGGCTCCATGGTTTTTTTCAAGTCGGCATCAATATTCAACTGTAATGAAAAAGGATAAATAAAACGTAGAACATAGTCCCATAAGACAACCATTTGAGTATAAAAGTACTCAGGTCGAGTGTCAGCACTGGGATCCCTAGTAAAAGTATCCAGAGCTTGCCAAAACCAAGGAATAAATGGCGCAATGACCAAAACAGCAAACGTACAGCCTGCGATTAACCACCACAGTAGCTTTTTCACTCTAAAAGATGCGGTCAACAATTCCCACACTAATAAGAACAAGATAACACCAACAATATTCTGCTTGGCATGAAGACCTGCAACAAGACAACCAATGATCAGCAAAACGTAGGCGCCAATTTTTACGAGGTTTGTCTGCTTTCTAGCCTGTATATAGAAAATAATGGTCAACAGATAGAATATGGTCACAATAGAAGCTAATCGCTGTACAACATAGGTGACTGCTTGGCTATTTAACGGGTGCAAAGCCCAGATAGCGGCGATAGCCAAAGCCCATAAACTGTTACGCGTACTTTGTTCACGTAGCTCAACCGACGAATTAGCCCCCACACAAAAGTGGCGAATCAGCTGATTGGCCAAAAAATATACCAACAAGCTGTTAATGGCATGGAACAGAATATTCGCAAAGTGATAACCAAAAGGTTCAAGCCCCCCAATTTGATAATTTAACCAAAGGGTGAAATAACCGATGATCCGCATCCGGTCAGGACCATTGATAAGTAAATCTAATGTCGGTGAATGAACGCTAACATTGGTTACGATAGACTCACGGTCATCCAAATAAAAAGGCACGAATAATGAAGGATAATAAACTAAGAAAATAGCGACGACCAGCAAGGTTAAAAAGAGCAGCGTTGATTTATTTGGGTTATCGATAATCCGTTGCAACACGGGTTGGCCTTCGAGGGTGATTATAAATTGGCAGCCATCTTACAACAAAAATAGAATTGATCAATACGTTTTTACCCAGACCAAAACAGATAATCGAAACGTTAGTTTATACGGAAAAAATAGTTGCAAGAAATAAGATATTAAGTGAAGTTCAAAATTACAATTGTTCGCAGGTAGGATTATGGCGAAATGTAATTGCCGAGGAGCCTAAACTAGCAGGCATAAAAAAGGCGACTAACGTCGCCTTTTTTCAGTTAAAGCTTACTACAACTCAAAAGCGTAATCAGAAGATTACTTCATGCCTTTGTATTGGTCAGTATTAACGAATCCGCGATCCGCACCACCAATGTTGTATGAAGCGTAAACAGTGATATCAGCTGAAGGAGCATTTACTGTAATAGTGATTGACAGTTTTGTGCCATTGAAGCCAGCTTCAGTCAACTTAGGACCGATTAAGTGAGCAAGCTTAGTCACAGTTTTGCCTTTAGCAACACCGATGTTACCCAAGTCGTACATACCACCTTTTTCATCAAATGCTGTAACCAAGATATCGCCAGCTTGTGAGCCAGTGTTAGAGATATACATGATTTGTGAAGCACTTGGACCGTAAGGCATGTATGGAATGTTAACAGTTGCACCGTTAAGAGTCCATGCACCTGCTGGAAGACCAGTGGCGATAGGTGAATTACCTGTCTGAGCAGCTGCTGAAGTCCAGTTATAAACTAAGTCAGCATTGAAGCTTTGAACTTCAAGAACTTTGTTATCAGCTTTAGCAGGAGCAGTGAAGGTAACTGTATCATTAGTCAACATACCAGTATAAGTGATCGCTAACTTAGCATCGGCAACGGTGAAAACTTTACCAGTACCACCAGATGCGAAGTTTTTGTCAGTAAGACCAGTCATTTTGCCCGGCTCACCATATACAGTTGCATTTGAGCTAGTAACAGTCGCCAAGTTCATCCAACCAGTAGTAGCAGGGTTGCTGATCACAAATTCCATTGTGTCTTTACTTGTGCCAACAAACGACAAACGAGCAGTACTTACGTCGATAACATTATCGAACGATTGAGCCATTTTAGCAGAACCAAACTGAGTTTTTGCTTCTGCGATTGTAGCGGTACGAGTACCAGCTGAATCGAGAATATCACCAGCAGTTGTTTGTGAACTAACAGTAACAGTTACTGTACCAGCTCTAACGGCATCAGCTGTATACATGATGTTCAAAGGATCAGCAGTAGTACCCAAAACAGCATTCAGAGTAGAACCATTTTGCCATTCCAAAACCTTTGCTGGATCAGCATTGGCATCGTTTGGCAAAGTCAGTTTAGTTACACGATATGTAACACTGTTTGCATCAGAGTTCAACAAACCCAAAGTCAAACCAGCGATAGCTTTTGCTTCGTCAGCATTATTAACTGGTAGCATGTTGATAACAGAATCAAAAGTATTACCTTTAGTCGCCAAAGCACCGTCAGGGAATGTAAAAGTGATTTTATCGCCTTCACGATAAGCAGCACCTAATTTGTACGAAATATCATTAGACTTTTGGTCAGCAGTAACGCCATTTAAGCCTTCAGTTGAATGCACTTGCTTTACGACTGCTACCGTACCAGCAACTGCATTTCCACATGTAGCAGCAATTGCAGCTGCCAGCAGTGTTGTTTTTAATAGTTGTTTCATTTTTTAGTTTTCTCCAAGTCTTGAAACCAGAATTCGGTATAAATTACCAAATCCCTTCCTTTATGAACGTTCATAGTAGTTTTGGTCTATTTCGACAGTTTTTCGACCTATACCAAATCTGTGTTAATTGTGAATTTAAAACTCAACATTTTCAAGTCCTTTTCTAAATTTATTTTTAATATCACCCCATTGATTTCCATCATTAATTATTTTGGGTGTGACCAATATCACCAATTCCGTTTTGGTTGTTGATTCCTTTGCGCTTTTAAACAAGTTACCAAGCACTGGAATGTCACCAAATACAGGCACTTGAGTGCCTTCATTGGTCGTTTTCTCCGAGATTAGGCCCGCTAGTATAACCGTTTGTCCGCTGTTGGCAACCACTTCTGTGCTAACCTCGCGATTTAACAATTTTTGACCATCTGCATTGGTCATTGTCAGTTTGATTTCCATAATAATAATGCCTTGCGAGTTTATTGTCGGTGTAACCGTCAAAATAAGACCTGTTTGTCGACGTTCGACAGTATTACGTTGCAAGGGATTGTTGCCATTAAGTGGATCACTGATGGTGCCTGTGGTCAACGGTATTTCATCACCCACTGTAATAGATGCCGATACGCCATCGCGCACCAACAAAGATGGATTAGACAATATGTTGATCAAATTATCACTTTCTTCAAGATTAATAGAGGCGCTGTCTAGCACTTCGCCAGCCGAATCCATTGTAGACCAAGCTGCCCCCAAACCAGTTTCGAAAGGGTTAAATGCACTAGAGTAACCGAAATCGCCATTTTTCATCGCAAACTCAACACCATGCTTGAAACCGCCAGTTAATGTAACTTCTGCAATGGTGGCCTCCAAAATAACCTGCCTTGGCAAAGTATCCATACGTTTTATCAACGGCAGCAGTTTTTGATACTGTTTGCCTGTGGTCGAAAAAATCAACGTATTCGTTCGTTCATCAACCACCATAGATAAAACATCATTAGAGACCATTGAAGGTGCCGAGCTACCTTGATTAGATGCTGAGCCAGAAACCAATGCTGAACGGGTATCGCGCGAACTGTTACCCTTTGACGCCGCAGAACTTGCGACCGTACCACCGAATAGCGGTGTTAAACTTTCACCCAAGTCTCTAGCACGAGCATTTTGAGGTTCATACCAAAAATAACGTTTTTCATTGCCTTCAGCTGGCTGGTCGAGTTTTTCTTGCCAGAACCTAACCCGCTTTAGAAACTGTGCGTTACTGGAAAATACCGCCACCAGACCAATTTGGTCAATCGGTATCAAAACCACATTTTTCTGATTACTACTGCCAATCCCTACAGGAATACCTTCACTGTCCAATAATCTGGCAACTTGTGTAGTGAATTCTTCAGAGTCTATAAAGGTTAGTTTTAACAAACCTATGTGTTTTCCCTTGTTAGATGGCAAATCGAGGATTCGGGCAAGTTCCATTACTTTTTTAACTTTGGCCCTATCTCCTTGAAGGAATACCGCTCCCTGATCTAAATCAACTGACACTGCAATGTCAGTCAGCTGGCGCAAAGTTCGTTCGATACCAATGGAAACCCCATAGTTCATCGGAAAAATCTGCAGTATGCTGTTCCCTACCAATGGCAGGTCAGAGTTTTCGCGGCCAACACCTATGCTGATATTGCCTGGTGTATTGCTTGCCAATGGATAAAGGTAATAGGCGCCATCTTTAAACGACACACCCACTTCTTTGCCCGTCAACACTTCACTGGTCGCCATAAAAGCCTGTTTCTTAGAAATCGTATTTTGAAAGTTGAGCGTGACCGGTTCAATTTTGCCAGTCAGTTCACTACTAACGACATAATTAACACCCAGCACGCCACCGAATACGTGATGAATAAACTCATTGAGTTTCATTTTATCGACACTGAAACGTACCATTTCGGTTTCAGAAAATGTTGCAGCGACTTTTGGTCGTTCATTTTCAACACCAAATTGTTCGGCCATAGATTTCAACCGGGTATATTTTGGTGTATTGCTTTTCTTCTTTTCTTTCTCAAGTTGCACTTTGTTTTTGTTATCGACCAATTCATCAGTACTCTCAAACAACGAGGGCCTAACTTCGTATTTCTTGCTGTCATCTACTGCTTCCAAAAGAGCGCAGCCGGTCAAATTAGCTAGGCCAATCATCAAAGCGCCCGTGCGTATAAAGTGTTTCATATATTCCCCTTAACAAACTGGATATTTATTAATCTTTTAGTTATTGATGTTTAATGCGTAAAATCTGTCTTACTCAGAAATTGTCAAACATCTGCAACTTGATATTTTTTTGACCGCTTTTGATCATCACATGATTCTTGCCAATCTTGGCCAATTGATGGCCTGCCAATGATTCATTAACTTTGGCTCTGTAATACTTGATTTTTTTGGTCAAGATGTTTTCTATCTCAACCACAGCAAATTCTTGACCGTCATAAAACAATCCTTTAAGTGACAACAAATCATCTCCCAAAAGGTATTTGGAATCATCTCCAGCGATTTTCGCTTTAACAATTGCGCGAACATCGACTTTTGGCGCCACAACCACAGGTTTTACCGCTGCGACCTTGGCTACGGGTTTAACAACCACTTTGGGTTTGATATCCGACCAATCCAGCAACTTCTCTACCTGTTCGATACTAAGTAACGTGGCTTGGGCTTTCGCTTCACCGCTAACTTGTTGTGTCAGTTCAGAACCCGCATTGGCAACATCAACGCTCAGCCATACCCGAGTGAAAAGGTCGGTTAAACCAACAACAAACAATATGATCGACAGCATAAGGGCTAATTTTCGCGCTTGCATTATCGCTTTCCTCCCAGCCAATAAAAGGCTTCCACTGTGATAGCCGCTTTAACAAAACCAAAGCTCTTGTCTGTCTGAGAGCGGGTATTCAAACTCATATTCGCTATTTTATACTGCTTGTTAACCGACAACAGCGCACTTTGCAGCAGCGTAAAATCTTTTAATTTGCCATGAAAATTAACATTAAATTTGGCTTTATGTAGGTTGCCAAAAGCGTTTATGTCTTCACTGTCACGCCAAAAAAACTGCGTTTGGCGCAAATCATATTGTTTAAGCAGCATCTCAAACAATATTTGCGTTTCTAGTCTGAACGAAGCCTGATCGGCGAATACTGGGTAAATATCCGCTTTTTGTTTGTAACCTCCATCTAAGGTGGCCAGTTTCATGAAAATTTGATCTTGATTACTCAGTAAGTTTTCAGCTTTGATATTTCGCCGCTCAACCTGATAGATTTCATCAATCATCTGATTTTGCCAATCAATTACGGGCAATAAGGCAAACTTAATCGCCGCCAAAAAGATAGCCACAACACCCATCAATTTGACGTTTAATGATGCTTCCATTACAAATCCTCCTTGATTTTAAAACCGATGGAGAAAAGGTCTTTGCCTTTTACTACCGTATTTTGACCAACAAATTGTGGCTCCACCACCAAAGGATCGCTCTTGATGAACTCCAAAACGTCGGTTGCCTTATCGGCTTCACCGACAACGGTGAAAGAACCATCTGGTGACATACCGACTCGAGTGAATTTAATCCCGCGTTTGGCCAGCGGCACAATAAATCGCCAAATCACATTAGGCGCAGAAACCGCATTATTAACATCAGTGATTTGTTTATCTTTTTGTTCAACCAAGCTCAGTTGTGCTTTGAGTTGAAAGACATCCTGGGTTTTAGTGGCGTATACAGCCTGCTCTTCTTTCGCTGAATCCAGTCTCATGTTTAAATACAAGGATGTCAAACCCACGTAACCGGTGAATAACAAAACCACAGCAGTGCCGCTGTATTTTAAATGTGATAACCAATCGATTGATTCGAGTTTACGCAAGTTGGTTTTAAAACCACCGAGGTTAGTTAACAACACCCCCAGCAAAGACTCACTCAACAACGCTAAATACTCATTGTCATCCAACTCGGCACACGCGGTTTGGTCGCTCAATCCCGCTGACGCCAGAAACATTGTGCTGCTTGAGAGCAATCCTTTTTTCTGCGCGCACAAAAACTGCCCTTGATTGTCAATAAACCAAAAAGTTTTATTATTACGACTGGCACTAAACAGCTGGCCAGGTTTATCGCATAGTAGTAACGCCGACTCGGGCACCACAAATATCGGCGTCAATGCCAATTCTGTGAACAACGGTGATTTTATCCGCCAACTGATAACGCTGCGCTGACCTTCGATATAACTACCGATGCTATACAGCATAACGCCATCGGCGTTATCAGCCTCTAGCTTAAGGATTTTGTTCAGCTCTTTACGCGATTGCAGCGGAAAATTTCGATTTTCTTCGCTGTAATGCTCCTTGCCGATGATTAAGATATCAACCGTTTCGGGTTGACCTTCGCCATACCTTACTTGCTTGGTTTGGCTATCGTATTCAACCCTACGCAGAACATCGGTTAAAACCGCAGTGCGGTTTAGCGCCAAATGTGTTACCTGGTTGGGTATCGAGGAAAGTATTGATTTATTCACTACATCACTTACCTTGCTGGTTGTTGTCGGGGTAAACGGCTAAGCACTTCAATTGGCCGGGGCCTGTACGGGTATATCTCGTACTCGAGCACTTTGCCATAAAATGAATCTGCCACTTTACTGTTTATGGTCAGCCTAAAGCCTGGTCCCATGAAAAAATTAAGCCCTTCATCTGGGTACGTTTGTGTTGCAGACTGTACCGCAGTTTTGTTATAACCTGAGCTGCCTCTCATATTAACGGTATCCTGCGCCATGCCTTCATCGTCTAGGTAAGCGCCCAATAATGTCTTCGGAGATGTCATCGGATTAAAAAAAGGCGTAGGGTGAATCGTGGTATTTTCCAACAACACCTCTTCGGCAGCGACTGACATTGCATTGATATAAGCAAACTCGGTATATGTCTGGATTGGTCCATTACGTACCGTGATACCTGTACCAGCATAAGCTGGTTGCTCGGCACCATTGCGCTTTGTAATACTATCTTTATCTATCCAATCCATAATGCTGTCAGCAACGTTATTGGCTTCACTTTCGCCAAGTCTGGGTGTAAGCGTTTTTTTGAGCACATATTGTCTGGTCAAAGATGGCAAACTGAGTAGACCATTTAAATCCTGAATCGCTACCGTGGTATGTTCATTTACTTTTATCGGGGCACCGTAAAAGTTCCAATCGCGCTGCCGTAATTCAGGATAATCCGTCGTCAATAATTGATACAACACCTGATTCTTCGCGGTATAAAAAGACAAATAAGCTTGCGTTTTGTTTTGCAATGCCTGCGCCCGGTTGACCTGATCCCTTGCCGAGGAGAGAAAAAACACCGCCAACAGCATGATAATAGAGGTGGTGATAATCACCTGAATCAAAGCTATGCCACGTTGCTTTTGCCAGGTTAACTGGTTAGGCAGCTTTGACCGATTCAAACGGGCAATCACTAGCCTTGCTCCAAGAAAAAATTAATCAACTTACTGTGACCTTCAGGTAAATCATAATCGAATCCTTCTGTGCCAATGGTCATACGCAACCGTTTAGGCTGAATTCGAGTCTTCGCAGCATCATAACTGGCGCTCCATACCGGTGTTTCATCGGGAAACGTGGTTAACTCATATTTATGCTCACGCACCTTCCAACCAAAATATTCGAATTTTATCGGCTGTTTGGTGCGCATCAGCACTGTACGGTATTTGAAATTAAGCACCTGATCTAAGTCAATCAACAAACCATCACTTAAAGGGGCCTCTTCATAAACCAATTGAAATCCTTCATCGGTAGGCTCTTTAAATATCCGCACCACCGCAGCATCATTGACTGTTTGCGCAAATATCGGTGCTGTAGTCACTAATGTAAAACCTTCTCCACGGCCGAGAAAATAAAAAGTCTGTTCTTTCTTTTCATTGCTGACAATGTAAGGAATAGCCGAGTCAATGGTGTCTTTTACTTGCAATAATCCCTGAAAGTAGAACATTGTGCGGTCAAACGTACCAAGGCGGCCTGCCCAGTAGTTTGAATACAACGAATAACTGTAGTTAGCCGTAAACATCAAGCTGAGCAAGATCACCATGGCAATCAACATCTCGACTAGGGTATACCCTTTTTGTAAGTTTACTTGAACCAACTGATTTCCTCATACTGCCAGCTACGTTGATATTTGCCTATGGTCACTACCACCTCAACAGACCATAAATTAAAACGGTCTTTATAATCTTTGAATTCCATGGTTGATGGGTCAAACCTCGACGCAGGTCTTTTTCGTTCTAGTAATTTCGCCTGCCAGTGATACTGCATATCGAGCATTTTCCCTTGCCCTGCGACATCACCCAACGTATTCACAGCCAATACCTTGCCTCGGATATTTTCCATCAGTAAGGGGACCAAACTTGCCACCTTTGCTGCACGCTCTGCTTTTAGCGAAGATTGGGCTGCTTGGCTGAACGCCTGAGAAGCCATGGTAATAAACAAAAACAAAATAATGCTAGAGATCAACACCTCAAGCAGCGTAAAACCGCTGTGCTTTGCGCTTTTTCGGGCTCTATTTGGCTTTGGCATAAATCAAATCCTGTTTTACACCTAACATGTCTTCCATGGTGATTTGCCTAGGCCGGCCTGCCACAAGGAGTTCGAACTTGTCTATCGATGGAAAACCATTGCCGTTAATGATAAAAAACTGCTCGGGCATCTCAAGATATTTAAAGGTGTAGGTTTTTTCACCTAACACAGACAACGCCGTCAACGTTTGACCTTTAGTTTGCATCCGATAACTCACCCCTTGAGCAAACGCTTTGGTGGTGTGGTTTTTGATGGTATTACGCAATTTCAAAAATTCAGTTTTAGCCCGTGATTTATCAAGTTGCTCAAACGTCAAAGGGGCAACTAAACCCGCCAATAGTCCCATCACCAAGATGACGATCATCAGCTCTATTAGGGTAAATCCTTTATTGAAAGTACTTAAGCGTTTCATCAACAAACCTTTACAACACAGTTTCGTTGATTTGCATAACGCTTAGCATCATGGTGACCACAACGAAACCAACAATCAGGCCCATGGTGATAATAAGCAAAGGTTCTAGCAAAGCTGTCACGCGGCTAACCCAACTGGTGAACTCATTACGCGAACGTTCGGCCAGTTCGGTGAAAATTCGGGTAACCTCACCGCTTTCTTCACCAATTTCAATCAAAGAAATAAATAAATCTGGAAATAACGACGTCTCATTTAGCGCCTCAGACAAATGTATGCCTTTTCGAATCTCATCACTAACACCTTCAAGTTCACGTCTGATTTCAGAGTTGGCTGAGTTGCCTGCGCTGAGTTTAACCGCTTGGTCCATCGCAATACCGGCTTTGAGCAACAAAGACATACTCGAACAAAAACGAATTCTTTCAGACATATCCACCACGGTGCGCAATCCCGGCACCAAACGTGAACGCTGATGAAACCATTGAAGCATTCGTGGGTTCTTACGGTTGTGGTAAATACCAATCCCGGCTGCAATTAATCCAATAAGCAAAAAATGCTGATAGTTGATCAACCAATCACTAATCGCCAAAATCGCCCGGGTATGCAAAGGCAAATCTTCAGCGTCTGCAAACAGAGTTGACATTTTTGGCACGATAAAATTAAAAATAAACACAATGGACAATATGCAAACGGCCAGAATGATTAGAGGATAAGTGGTCGCCTGAACAATGGTTTGGCGTAAATCGTTACGATAGCGCAAGTCTCGCGACAAACCTTCGAATACTGGCGCCAACGCCCCAGATTCTTCACCAATCTTCAACAAGTTAACATACAGTTTGTTGAACAAATTTTTAAAACTACCAAAGGCCTCAGATATCGTAATACCTGATTTTAACTTACCAGAGATTTGACTGAGCACATCGCCGATGGGTGAACTGGCTTTAGCTTTAGCCAATAAATCAACCGCCTTGTCAAACTTGACACCACTTTGCAGCAACAAAGTGATTTCGCCGGTCAAATATTCCAAATCGCGACCACCGGCCTGTTTTTTACCAAATAGGCTAATACCGCCAGCGCCGCCCGACTTAACTTCACTAATCGAACTGACCAGCAATTTCTTGCCTTCTTTGAGTTCGTTTTGCGCTTTCAATATATCGTCAGCGTCAATCGACGCTTCGATTTTTTTGCCGCTGTTGTCGTAGGCAACGTATTTGAAAGTGGCCATATTAACCCGCCACCCGCATCACTTCGTCAATGGTGGTCATGCCCTGAATGACTTTTAACAAACCATCTTCAAGCATGGTGCGATTATTTTGCTCGGCGTTGTACTTTTTAACCTTATCAACAAAGAAACTGTCTTTTGGAATACTACGAACCACCTCATCACAAGGCATATACTCAACAATGGCTTTTCGCCCTTTATAACCTGTATGGTTACAAGACTCGCACCCTTTGGGTTTACGCAGATTAATAGAACCTTGGGTAAACTGCTCAGCGAGTTTTTCCATTGGGTATTTGGTCAGCATGTCATGAGTCCCAGAGGCATCAAGCGGCTCAGAACACTCATCACACAAGGTACGCAACAATCGCTGGGCGATAATCGACACTAGTGCGGCATTAAGTAAAAACTCTTCAACGCCCAAATCGAGCAAACGCGTATAGGCGCTTGGTGCATCGTTGGTGTGAACAGTAGAAAATACCAAGTGACCGGTGATGGCCGATTGCAAAGCAATACGTGCTGTTTCGTGATCACGTATCTCACCAAGCATAATAATGTCTGGATCTTGACGAACGATACTTCGCAGGCCTGCGGCAAAGTCAAAACCAATATCTGGCTTAACCTGAACCTGATTAACACCTTCAAGCTGATACTCAACCGGGTCTTCTAAGGTGATAATTTTAACTTTGTCGTCATTTAGTGCCGACAAAAAGGTATAAAGGCTAGTTGTTTTACCACTACCGGTTGGGCCGGTCAGCAATATAACCCCCGCGGTGGTTTGCAGGTCTTGGTCAATCTTGCGCTGTATATCTTCTGAAAGACCCAAGTGAGTCATATCATAATTAAGCGAGTCTTTGCGTAAAAAACGCATAACCACACTTTCACCCAAATTAAGCGGCAATGCTGAGACACGAACGTCGAGCTCTTCTTGAGCAATTTTCAATTCGATTTTGCCATCTTGCGGTCGACGTTTTTCGGCGATATCCATACCCGAAAGTATTTTTATTCGAGTGACTATCGGCAATTCCATTGAGGTAGGAATATATTCCTCAGCGTGCAGTACGCCATCAACCCTGAAGCGCACACGACATTTATTGTCGACAGGTTCAATGTGCATATCCGAGGCATTATCGCGCAGTGCTCTGGTAATAAGCGAGTTAAGCAAGCTAACTATGGGTGCTTCAGCCGCCAACTCTCGAAGTTTGGCTTCTTCAACCGAGGTCAAATCATTAGCAAATAAATCTTCTGAATGCTCGATAACCTCAATGGCCAACTGTTCGAATTCGCTAGTTGTGGCGATATAAATGCTCGGGTCGATGTCTTTTTGACCAACCCACTGATTAACCGACATTTCGAGCGGGTCAACGGTAACAAAAGTCCAGTCGTTGTCGTTTGCATCAATAACCAACCAGCCTTTATCTTTAAGCCAGATTTGATCATCATGGCCAATCACCTGCTGCACATTCTCAGTGTTGGCTTGGATGCCCGCCCCATCAAACAAAGGGATATCGAGAAACTGCTGATAAACCAAGTGCAGCTTATCTTCGGCAAGCGCCCCCATGTTAACCAAGATACGTTCAATGCGTCCGCTGTATTTGCTCTGATAAGCAATGGCTTTTTCGTAGTCAACATCACTCACGGCAAAGTGCTGACACAAAAGCGACCTCATATCTACCATTTGAAGACGATATCCTCATTGTCATCAGAACCACCAATCTGGCCGTCTTTACCCATAGACGCCATGTAAAAGCCATTACCATCTTCACCCGGCGTGCGGTAAACGTAAGGTCGATTCCAAGGGTCTAACGGAAT